>CAYMAX010000066.1:0-7181 GCA_964388595.1 uncultured Muribaculaceae bacterium | reverse complement strand
AAAGAAGTGGCAGGAGTATTGGCGTCACCACCAGACTTATAAGGTCGATTATGATTCATCCAGGCCCAAATATTATGTTTTGGATATGTTTCCATACCCATCAGGTGCAGGTCTTCATGTGGGACATCCCCTGGGTTATATTGCGAGCGACATATATAGCAGATACAAAAGGCTCAAGGGATATAATGTGCTGCACCCTATGGGATATGATGCTTTCGGACTCCCGGCAGAACAATATGCGATTCAGACAGGGAAGCACCCTGCTCAGACTACTGAGCTGAATATCAAAAGATACAGAGAGCAAATGGACCGTATCGGCTTTTCATACGATTGGTCCAGAGAGGTGAGGACTTGCGACCCGAAGTATTACAAATGGACACAATGGGCTTTTCTGGAGATGTTCGGTCACTGGTATGACAGAGATACAGATAAAGCCATGCCGATAGCAGACCTTATCAGGAGGTTTGAAATGGAGGGCAATCTCCGGGTCAATGCCGCCTGTTCCGCCGTGGAATTATTCAGTGCCAAAGATTGGAATGGTTTTGATGAGGCCCGCAAGAGTGATATCCTGATGCATTATCGCATTGCCTATCAAGGCGAAACTTCTGTCAATTGGTGCCCCAAGCTTGGAACTGTTCTTGCCAACGATGAGGTCAAAGAGGGCCTTTCGGTGAGAGGCGGTTTCCCTGTGGAGCAGAAGAAGATGCTTCAGTGGCAATTGCGTGTTTCGGCTTATGCGGAGAGATTGCTCAATGATATTGAAGGTTTGCAATGGTCAGATTCACTGAAGGATATGCAGCGCAACTGGATAGGTCGTTCACAAGGTGCAGAGATGGTTTTTAAAGTCAGCAATGGCACTGCCCAATATGATATGACCATCTTTACCACCAGGGCTGATACTATTTTCGGTGTGACTTTTATGGTCTTGGCTCCCGAAAGTGAATGGGTGGAGAAATTGACTACACCTGAACAACGTTCTGCAGTAGATGAATATCTCCTTATGGCCAAGAAAAAGACTGAAAGGGAAAGAATGGCAGAGACGAGGAAGGTCACCGGTGTCTTCTCCGGTTCTTATGCCCAAAATCCACTGACGCAGCAAAATGTTCCTATCTGGATATCAGAATATGTCCTGGCTGGGTATGGTACAGGTGCCATTATGGCTGTTCCTGCTCATGATAGCAGGGACTATGCTTTTGCCAAACAGTTCCATCTGCCCATCGTCCCGTTGATAGAGGGTTGCGATGTCTCACAAGAAAGTTTTGAGGCGAAAGAAGGGATTATGTGTAATTCGGGATTTCTCAATGGTATGACTGTAGCTCAGGCCATCCCTGCTGCCATCGACAAAGTGGAAGAGATGGGTATCGGCAAGAGAAAAATCAATTACAGACTCCGCGATGCGATTTTCTCAAGACAAAGATATTGGGGAGAACCATTTCCAATTTACTACAAAGATGGAATACCTACCCCCATTGATTTCTCTTCTCTTCCTCTCGAACTTCCCGAGGTAGATAAATACCTTCCCACAGAATCGGGAGAACCGCCATTGGCAAGGGCAGAAAACTGGACATACAAAGGCTATCCCATAGAAAAAAGTACAATGCCCGGGTTTGCAGGTAGTAGTGCCTACTATCTCAGATATATGGACCCTCACAATGACAATGCTCTGGTGGGAGAAAAGGCAGATCAATATTGGAGAAATGTCGATCTTTACATAGGGGGCACTGAACATGCCACAGGCCATCTTATCTATTCTCGTTTTTGGAATAAATTCCTTTATGATATGGGATGTGTCTGCGAGAAAGAGCCATTCAGGAAACTTATTAATCAAGGGATGATACAAGGACGTTCCAATTTCGTTTACCGAATCATTAATACCAATAAGTTCGTGTCGGTGGGTTTGAAAGATAAATATGAGACTACTGAGATTCATGTCAATGTCAATCTTGTCGCCAATGACAGACTCGATATAAATGCTTTCAGAGATTGGATGCCTGACTATAAAGATGCAGAATTTATTCTTGAGAACGGGGAGTATATTTGCGGTTGGGCTGTCGAGAAGATGAGCAAGTCTATGTTTAATGTCGTCAATCCCGACCAAATCTGTCACGATTATGGAGCCGATACTCTCAGAATGTACGAGATGTTCCTAGGTCCCCTGGAACAATCCAAACCATGGGATACCAAAGGTATCGATGGCGTGCACAGATTTCTCAAAAAGCTCTGGAGATTATTTTTCAAAGGAGAAGAATCATTGGTACGTGATGTTGCTCCATCTGCATCAGAGATGAAAATACTTCACAAACTTATCAGAAAGGTTGAAGGGGATATCGAATCATTTTCATTCAATACTTCAGTAAGTGCCTTCATGATAGCTATTAATGAACTTTCAGATTTGAAATGCTGCAGCAGAAGTGTTTTGGAGCCGATAGTGATACTCCTCTCTCCATTTGCACCCCATATTTGTGAGGAGTTGTGGCAATATTTGGGTCACAAAGAGAGCATCTCTTTTGCCAAATATCCTCTCTATGAAGAACAATATACTCTTGAAGACACTTTTGAATATCCTGTCTCTTTCAATGGAAAAATGCGGTTTAAGATTACATTGTCCAAAAACCTCTCTCCTAAAGAGGTAGAGACAGCAGTGCTGGCCGATGCCAATACTGTCAAATATCTTTCAGGAGCGAATGTCAAAAAAGTGATTGTGGTTCCTTCCAAAATCATTAATATAGTGATATGAAAAACAAAAAGACTCTCACCACCCTGAAGGAATACCTTATTATCACATTTGGTATGTTCCTTTATTGCTTTAGCTGGACATCATTTCTGATACCCCACGGTATTGCGGGTGGAGGAGTGACCGGTATGGCTACGGTAATTCATTTTGCCACCAAGGGGTTGATACCGGTATCAGCTTTATATCTGGTTATCAATCTATTACTCGTTATGCTCGGGACATGGATTTTGGGTAAGGGATTCGGATTCAAGACTATCTATTGTATCATTCTGGCTACTCTTCTCTTTCAATTTCTTCCCACTCTGATTCCCTGGGTATCTGATGTCAAGGAGGCTTTCTTAAATGCTGTCCTGGGAGGTTCTCTCGGCGGCGTCGGGATAGCTGTTATCTTCACTCAGGGTGGCAGTACGGGAGGTACTGATATTATCGCTCTCATTATTTCAAAATATCGAGAAGTCTCCCCGGGAAGAGTGTTCCTGATGTGCGACTTAGTCATCATTGGTTCGATCATATTCCTTCCGGACAAGAGTGTTTCTGATGTGATATATGGTTATCTTCAGATGGTTTCGTTTTCTTATACTTTGGATGTTATTCTTACTGGTACCAAGCAATCTGTCCAGATTTTGATATTTTCTTCCAAATACAAAGAGATAGCCGATGTGATGGTCAAGGATTTGGGTAGAGGGGTCACTGTCTTTGAGGGGATGGGATGGTACACACAGGACCATAAAAATATCTTGATGGTAATCACCCGCAAGAATCAAATCAGTGAGGTGACCAAAGCCATCAAACAAATTGATAACAAGGCCTTTATTTCTATTACTTCTGCTATGGGGGTATATGGAAACGGGTTCGAACAGATAAAATCAGGAGGTAAAATAGAATGGAAAAAAGGAACAAAAAAATCGTCGAAGGAATCAAAGACTATGTCATAATAACGATAGGTCTTCTCTGCTACACATTGGCCTGGGTTATTTTCGTACTTCCCAATGAACTGGTGGGTGGAGGTGTCTCCGGTATTGGTGCCATTATCCAATACACGACAGGCTTCTCAGTCAGCTATTCTTTTTTCCTTATCAACATTGTACTTCTCCTTATAGCTCTGAAAGTGCTTGGGAAGGGATTCGGTGCCAAGACGGTGTATGCCATCATCTTCGCATCCCTTTCTTTCAAGATACTTCCGATGATTATTTCTCAAACATTTATCGAGGAGATAGCTCTTAACAATGGTAAACTCCTCTGCTGTATAATGGGTGGAGTGTTGTCAGGATTTGGAATCGGTCTCACATTTAGTCGAGGAGGGAGTACAGGGGGTACGGATATCATAGCACTGATGATAAACAAATATCGGAATGTCTCCCCGGGGAGAATCATCCTTCTGATAGATGTTTTCGTGGTGGGTTCTTCCATCTTTCTTCATCCCGACGCCACTCTTGGTCACAGATTGGCCAATGTGATGTATGGATATATTATGGTCGCAGCATGCAGTTTCACCATTGATCTTTTCATCTCCGGCACCAAACAGTCGGTTCAGGTATTTATTTTCTCCAAGAAATTTGATGAGATAGCAGACCGCGTGACGACAGAGATGGGACGAGGGGTCACAGTATTAAATGCAGAGGGCTGGTTTTCCAAACAAGATGGTAAAATACTGATAGTCATAGTCAGAAAGACCGAATCACAGATTCTTCTCAACAAAGTCAAAGAGATAGACAAGGATGCTTTTCTATCGGTGGGAAGTGTGATGGGAGTCTTCGGGAAAGGGTTTGATACCATCAAAAAATAATCTATAAAAAATCAGCTGTCATAAAAACGGATATTTCTGTTGACGTTTTTATAAAACTGTGTTATTGAGGATTTTTCGTAATATTTTTGTTCAAAAATGTTATGAATAATCTTAATATTGTGGGGAGATGTGGGAGAAGGAGATAAGAAATGGCGAATTGCTTCTGAAGATTGACAGCCTGATAGTAGATGAAAGATTATTTCTTGACCCCGATTTCAACCTCATATCTCTGGTCAGAAAGGTGGGCAGCAACAGGATGTATGTATCTATGGCTGTTTGTTCGAAACATGTCAATTTCCGCGATTATATCAATAAGAAAAGGGTGGAATACCTGTTTGAACTTATAAGTGAAGATACGGAGTTTTGCCTTCATGATGATAGTGAAGAGGTTGCCTATAAAGTGGGGTTCCCAAGCAGAAGGACGATGGACAGAGCTCTCATCAAAGAGTGCGGAAAATCTTTTGACAAGCTAAAAAGAAGTATATTTGCCCACAAATTATCACTTTATGGCAGACGAAAAGATTATTTTCTCGATGAATGGAGTGGGTAAGACCCTCCCTCACAACAACAAAATCATACTTAAAGATATTTATCTTTCTTTCTTCTATGGGGCCAAGATAGGTATCATAGGTCTCAATGGCTCAGGTAAATCCACCCTAATGAAGATTATTGCAGGTATTGAAAAATCCTACAAGGGAGAAGTGGTATGGGCACCGGGGTACACTGTCGGTTACCTCGAACAGGAGCCTCTCCTCGATGACTCCAAAAAGGTTATAGAGGTGGTTCAGGAAGGTGTGCAGGAGGTAGTGGACTTGCTCAAAGAATATGAACAGGTCAATTTGAAATTTGCCGAGCCTATGAGTGATGACCAGATGAACAAACTCATCGAAAGGCAGGGAGAACTTACAGACCTGATAGATCATGCCGGAGGCTGGGATATTGATTCCAAGCTCGAACGGGCGATGGATGCACTTCAATGTCCTGACCCAGAAGCATCTGTGAAGACATTGAGTGGAGGAGAGAGAAGGAGAGTGGCTTTATGCCGTCTTCTTCTTCGCGAGCCGGATGTTCTTCTTCTCGACGAGCCTACCAACCACCTCGATACTGAAAGTATTCAATGGTTGGAAGCTCATCTGCATCAGTACAAGGGGACTGTAATTGCAGTCACCCACGATAGATATTTTCTTGACAATGTGGCCGGTTGGATATTGGAGCTTGACAGAGGCGAGGGGATACCATGGAAGGGCAATTATTCCTCTTGGTTGGAACAAAAGAGTACGAGACTGGCTCAGGAGGAGAAGCAGGAGAGCAAAAGGAGAAAGACTCTTGAGCGAGAGTTGGAGTGGGTTAGGATGTCTCCAAAGGCACGTCAGGCTAAGTCAAAGGCACGTCTTGGTGCATACGAGAAGATGCTCAGTGAAGATGGTAAGCAAAAGGAAGAGAAATTGGAGATATTTATCCCCAATGGTCCGAGACTTGGTAATAAAGTCATCGAAGCTCAACATGTCTCCAAAGCATTCGGAGATAAGATACTTTATGAGGACCTCAATTTCAAACTTCCTCCTGCAGGTATTGTTGGTGTTATCGGCCCCAACGGAGCAGGCAAGACCACACTTTTCAGACTGATTATGGGCATCGATAAGCCTGATAAAGGAGAGTTTATCGTGGGAGAGACAGTGAAGCTGGCATATATCGACCAACAACATAAACAAATAGACCCCGATAAGACTGTTTATCAGACCATTTCTGAAAATTCAGAATTTGTGAAACTTGGCAATAAGGAGGTCAATGCCCGTGCCTATGTCTCCCGATTCAATTTCTCCGGAGCGGACCAGGAGAAAAAATGCGGGATTCTCTCAGGTGGTGAACGCAATAGATTGCATTTGGCCCTTACTCTGAAAGAAGAAGCTAATGTATTGCTCCTTGATGAGCCTACCAACGATGTGGATGTCAACACGATACGTGCTCTTGAAGAGGGTCTTGACAATTTCGCCGGCTGTGCAGTGGTTATCTCTCACGACCGCTGGTTCTTGGACCGTATCGCTACTCATATCCTCGCCTTCGAGGGTGATTCCAAAGTCTATTTCTTCGAGGGTTCTTATTCTGAATACGAAGAGAATAAGAAGATGCGTCTTGGCGACGAAGAGCCCAAGAGATTTAAATATAAAAAGCTGAAGGCATAATGTGTTATAGACAATGCTGCGAAAATACTTCTATATTCACACAATGAAATTTTTCCCTTTATGATCTAACCAATAAAATATATAGTCATGAAACATCAAGTACCTGAATTTAGTAATTTATCACCTGAAAGTCAAAAGTCATTGGAAGGTGTTAAGAATGGAATGGGCTTTTTGCCAAATGTATTTGCCGTTATCGGACAATCTACGAATGCTCTTAAAGGATATTTAGTATATAATAGGACAAAAGTAGAATTTACTGATAAGGAAACAGAACTTATCAATCTCGTAACCAGTCAGGTAAGGGGATGCGCATACTGCCTTGCTGCTCACACCGGACTTGCTAAAAAAGCAGGGTTTACCGATGATGAAATCATCCAGATAAGAAAAAATGAAATCACATTTGATAAGAAATTAAAAGCTTTGGCCAATCTCGTTTATGCAACAGTCAAGGGGCATGGCAAAGTATCAGACGATATTC
>CAYMAX010000065.1:0-7298 GCA_964388595.1 uncultured Muribaculaceae bacterium | reverse complement strand
CAGATCTGCGGGGGAAAGTGGTATTGCTTACATTCTGGGCCTCTTGGTGTCCCCCATGCGACACTGAGCTCAAGGCTATTCCTGAAAAAATACTCAACCACTATGTAGGAAAAGATTTTGTATTCCTTCCCATAGCCAGAGAGGAGACTGTCGAATCGATACAGAAGAAAATCGACGAATTTAAGTCAATGAATATTAATTTCCCCATCGGCTTGGACCCCACACGTGAGATTTATTCTCAATATGCGAAGAAGACCATTCCGCGCAACTATATTATCGATAAAAATGGCATTGTCGTTTATTCCAACTTCGGATATTCCGAGAAAGGAGTCAAACAAATGATAAGTAAAATCAATAAAAGCCTCCGATAAGTATTTGATAATCCGCATTTTATCTAAACCGGAGTACTCCTATTGCATAAGAAAAAATAATTATTACCTTTGCAACCCGATTTGGAAATAGATAGAACACTATATGCTGCATTCGTCTAGTGGTCTAGGACACCAGATTCTCAGTCTGGATATCGTGGGTTCGACTCCCACATGCAGTACAAAAGCCGACAGGTATTCTGTCGGCTTTTCTTTTTATTTGTTATTTTTGTCAAATAAATCGAAGTATGAAGAATCTTTTAGAAATATGTTGCAACTCCTACGAAAGTGCTCTCGCCGCTAAAAGAGGTGGAGCAGACAGGATAGAATTGTGTTCAGTATTGGGAATCGGAGGAGTGACACCTTCTTATGGCACCATTGCCTCTGTTCAAGAGGCTATAGATATAGATATCAATGTTTTGATACGTCCACGGGAAGGTAATTTTGTCTATTCAGATGGCGAAGACAAGGTGATAAAAAGAGATATAGAGATGTGTGGCAGGATGGGAGTCAACGGGGTAGTTTTGGGAGCATTGGACCAGGCTCACAGGATAAATCTCAATATGTGCCGCGAATGGGTATATCTTGCCCACTCCTGCGGTCTTTCAGTCACTTTTCACAGAGCCATAGATGTCTCTTCCGACATTCTCGAAGCGATGGAAGATGTCATATCTCTCGGTTGCGAACGGATTCTCTCTTCAGGTGGCTCCAATTCTGCTATGGAAGGTGTCAATATCCTTCAGAAAATGGTGCAGCAGGCTGGGGACAGAATTGTAATCATGCCCGGAGCAGGTATTAATCCTTCCAATATCGAAGCCATAGCAGTTACCACCGGAGCACATGAATTTCATTTTTCTGCAAGTCGCAAGTCAAATTATGGAACCACAGTCAGCGATGAAGAGACTGTCAGACAGGCAGCCAAACTGATAAAAAATAACCTTTAGCCATTATATCTCATCCGTCATGAAGAAATTACTACTTTGCATTGCGATAATGATGACTCTTACATCTTCTCTCTTTTCTCAAGACAAGAAGATAAAATATCAGGGAGAAGCTTTTTTGGGAGCGACAGTACTGATGGCACCCGAGGCTGTGATTGGCTCAGTGTCGATGAATCTCATCACTGGGGCACGCTTCGGTAAATATTTTGCCATGGGTATAGGTACAGGCCTCAATGACTATGTCTATAAGATAAACAATCAGCTGATATGGTTCCCCGCATTACCTGTTTATCTCAATGTCAAAGGTTATCTCCCTGTAGGAAAGAAAAATAATCTCTTTATCTCCATCGATGGTGGATATCTCTTTCACCTTACCGATATCGATGGCGTTACTGGTGGATATACTTTCTCCCCTGCCATCGGTATGGGATTTGGCGTCGGCAAGAAAGATAAGCAGATTAATTGCAGCATAGGGTACATTCTCCAGTCTTTGCGACTTACAGGCACACTTGAAAATAATTCAGGCGTGGCATTTAAAGTCGCTTTCCAATTTTAGTCTCAACATGAGCAGAGGTTTTGTCAAAGATGGTGACCAGGAAGAGGTGCCGATGGTGCCCCCAAGAGCTTTCCTGCCTCAAGGGATGGTCAACTATGTTACCATTGATGGTATGAATGCCCTCACAGCGGAGAAAGAACATCTGATTCGCGAAAGAGATAATACCTCTGGTAACGAGACAGACAAGCGGGTCACTCACAATTTCATTAACTCCAAACTCAAGCTTCTCGAGGAGAGAATCTGCACTGCAGTGGTACAGGACCCCGCTTCAATGCCTAAGGGTGTTGTATGCTTCGGATGTTGGGTCTCCCTCAGAATAGAAAAAGAAGATAGTATCAAAATCCTGCATATTACCGGAGCAGACGAATCAGACGCCGTCAAGGGTTTTATAACTTATTATTCTCCATTCGCCAAAGCTATAAATGGTCATAAAGAGGGAGATGCAGTGACAATCCCTCTTCCTTCAGGGGAACAAACGGTCACTATCCTGAAAATCTCTTCTTCTCCCATAAAGTCGGAGTCTCCCAAAAAACACATCAGAGACAAATCGCCAAATTCGGCACTTAAGAATCCTCATCCCAAGCACGTTAATACCTGCTCCGAGGATAACTCTCCTGAAGTACCCGCTGCACCTACCACAGCACCACGAGATAATGCCAATGAAATCTTTCCAATTATGAATGAAAGGGGGATCACGGTGGGACGTGCAGCCAGATGGCAATGCCACAATGGAAGCAAACTTCTCCACCCTGTCGTACATCTCTATGTTTTCAATTCGAAGGGAGAGCTCTATCTTCAAAAACGTCCTTCGTGGAAAGATATCCAGCCCGGGAAATGGGATATTTCTGTAGGTGGACATGTGGGATTTGGAGAATCCATAGATAATGCCCTTCGCCGAGAGACGAAAGAAGAACTCGGGATAGAGGACTTCACACCTGTTTTCATCAAACGATTTGTTTTTGAATCTCCCATCGAAAAAGAACTTGTTCACTCTTTCAGAACACTCTACGACGGACCGATATTCCCAAGCCAAGAGTTGGATGGAGGTCGTTTCTGGTCACAGAAGGAGATACTGGAACAGATGGGCAAGAAGATTTTTACCCCCGCCTTCGAATCTGAATATTCATCATTGTCTTTGTCTGGTAATGCAACATCTCCCAAATAGTGTCTCTTCCTGGATAGCAGCCATTCGCCCCAAGACTCTTGCTGCCGCCATCACACCTGTACTGGTGGGTGGATCCCTCGCCTATCGCGACTGCGGAGGTGAGATTGGATGGCTCCCTTTTGCGCTTTGTGTATTATTTGCACTGATGATGCAAATAGATGCCAATCTCATCAACGATTACATAGATTATCGAAAAGGGAGCGACGGAGAAGAAAGACTCGGACCCAAGAGGGCATGTGCTTCAGGATGGATTACTCCTCAGGCCATGAGATGGGGAATCATAATAGTGACAGCACTCGCCTGTTTGGCAGGGATGCCTCTCATTTTTTATGGTGGGTGGAGTATGATAATTGTGGGGATGGTATGCGTTGTTTTTGCTTTCCTTTACTCCACTCTGCTTTCATACAGGGGATGGGGAGATTTATTGGTAATCATCTTCTTTGGGATAGTCCCTGTCGGGTTTACATATTTCATCCAAAGGCATTGTTTTACAGTAGATT
Organism: uncultured Muribaculaceae bacterium; assembly: GCA_964388595.1. GTDB lineage: Bacteria > Bacteroidota > Bacteroidia > Bacteroidales > UBA932 > CAYMAX01. Next base: position 3,768 of record CAYMAX010000065.1, on the reverse strand, counting down.
TGCTCCTTCTCTCCTTGGCTTGCGGAGTAGTCACAGACACACTTTTGATTGTTAATAATTATCGTGACCGGAGAGAGGACAGACTCCACGGAAAACGAACCATTATCGTGATGGCAATAGAAAGATTGGGAGAGTCAAAAGGGGCAAGATTGTCACGATTGTTTTTTCTCTTTCAGGGTATTGTAGGTGTTCTTTTGAGCATCCACCCACTTAGCAATTTCTATGGATTGTCATTTTTGTTGCTCTACCTGACAGCACACATTCTTACATTTTCAGAACTGCAGCAGACCAAAGACGGGACCTGTCTCAACAAAGTGCTCGCCCACTGCTCATTATGCATTATCTCATTTGGCGTTTTTGTCTCTCTATCCTTACTGCTCTCCTTCTGAGTCGGGGTGCAGTCTTTCCACCATTATTCCTAACTGGTTGCGTGCCAAGAATCTATCTTTCAAATTAATGGCAGAGAGTTTCTGCTTCTCGAAGTTAGGCATCTCTTTAGAGGAGATGGGGACTGCAGGAGGCGACTGCATCTTCAGGGGATTGATAGGAGAGCCGTTTTTCCATATTCTGAAATCCAAATGAGGACCGGTGGAACGGCCTGTGCTCCCAACATATCCAATGATTTCTCCCTGGCGTACCCTCTGCCCCATCGCCACATTTTTACCAAATCTGGAAAGATGTAAATAAGCAGAAGTATATGTCGAATTGTGTTTGATTTTCACCATATTGCCCTCATTGCCTTTTTTCCCTTTGAAGACCACTACTCCGTCTCCTATGCTCATCACCTCTGTCCCCATTGGTGCTGCATAATCTACACCTGTGTGCGGACTCACTTTACGAGTGACGGGATGTTTGCGAGCGTAAGAAAAACCTGAACTGATACGGGTAAAACTCAGAGGGGCTTTTAGAAAAGCTTTTCTCATACTCTCCCCTTTCTCATTCCAGTAGAGATTGCCTTTGTCTCCTGCATCATAATAAAAGACTTCGTAGGATTTATTTTGATGTATAAACTCCGAATAAAGGACATTTTCTACTGTGAGCACCTTACCATCGCACATCACTTTCTCGTAGACTGCCTTAAAAGAATCTCCTTTCTGAAGACCGAAGAAGTCGATACTCCAGGCATAAATGTCTGCCAATTTGAGAGCCAAAAGCAGAGGAGCATCTGACTTGTCCACATCTTCCCACAGGGAGGTATTTATTTTCACCTCCACATAGTCAATAACAGTCTGCACATCTCTCTCGTGGACCTGCACATAGAGTGAGTCTTTGACAGAAAAAAGGACATAAGACAATTTATCTTTTTCGTACACAAGATAAGCAAGAGAATGAGCTTCATCTTTGGTAAAAAATGCGTGATACATATTCCCCACTTTTATCTGTCTCATGTCGAAAATACCTTTTGCCTTATTTGTAATATTGTAAATCTGATTTTGCGAGACACCAAGACGAGTCATCAGAGTCGAGAAGAACTCTCCGTTTCTGATACTGCCCTCCTCCGTATCATATTCTGCAATCGAAATACCATACTCATAGATATCATCTTGAGGCAACTCTTGAGTCACTTCCACCACCGCTTCATCCCTGCTTTCAGACTGAATATTATGCGATAATTTCACCGCCATAAAAATTATTCCACCCAACACCAAAATCCCTCCTACACCTGCTACTACTCCCAATACGAATTTGTTTTTAAAGAAATTTTTAATGCTCATAATATTGCCTTTTATGAGTGCAAGATAAGGTTTTTTGAGAAGTCCTAAAAAATTTTGTGGAAAACTTTGTAATTATATGGAAAAATGTGGAAAACTTTTTATAGATTTGCGCTATGGTAAAATTCGTAGGAGAATATAAAGGTAAGCTCGATGACAAAGGAAGACTCGTGTTCCCTTCTGCCTTCAAATCTCTTATGAATCAAGATGAACCGCTTCGATTTGTTGTCAAAAAGGACCTCTTTTCTCCTTGTCTTACCATCTTCACATATTCTCAATGGGAGACCGAATCTGAAGCTATCAAATCCAGGTTGAATTTCTTTAATCCACAGCACAGCAGGTTCTGGAGGGGTTATATGGGTAATAGGGCACTCATTGAACCTGACGAAAAACTTGGAAGAATATTAATCCCCAAATCTCTTCTCGACAGCATCTCCGTAGACAAGGAAGTGATATTTTGCGGTAATGACCACAAGATAGAATTGTGGGCCAAAGAGATGTTCGATTCTTCCAAAATGGATAATGACGAATTCGTTTCCCTTGCTACTAAAATATTAGGATAACTACTAAAACCGGGAGGAGATATTTATGTCAACTTACCATACACCTGTACTTCTTAAAGAGAGTGTGGACGCTCTCGAGATTAATCAAAACGGAATATATGTTGATGCTACACTGGGAGGTGGCGGACACAGTCGGGAAATCTTGTCACATCTCGGCGATAAAGGACGTTTGATAGTCTTTGACAAGGACGAGGATGCCTTCGCCAATGTCCCCAAAGATAAGAGAGTGATGGTGGTTCATAACAATTTCAGGTTTATTCACAATTTTATCAAATATAACGGATTTGACCATGTCGATGGCATTTTAGCAGATCTCGGAGTCTCATCTCATCAATTCGATACATCTGAAAGAGGGTTCTCATTCAGATTTGAGGATTCTACTCTTGATATGAGGATGAATACCCTGTCAGATAAAAGTGCTACTGACATATTGAATAATTATCGGGAAGAAGACCTTGCCCGCATCTTCAAGGTCTATGGTGAACTTGAAAATAGCAGAAAAATTGCAAATCTTATCTGCCTGTACCGCGAGAAAAACCAAATCACTGATACAAATAGTTTGAAAAAAGCTCTCGAAAAAGTGATTCCTGCCACTGCAGAGCACAAATTCTTAGCCAAAATATATCAAGCATTGAGGATAGAAGTCAACGGAGAGATGAGTAGTCTTGAATATTTTCTCAGAGGAGCTGAGAAATCTCTAAGACCGGGAGGTAAAATATCAATTATCACTTATCATTCTCTCGAAGACAGAATGGTAAAGAATTATTTCCGTTCCGGAACTATAGACGGGATAGAACATAAGGACATTTACGGAAAAAAAGAAGTCCCGTTCAGAGCCATTACCAAGAAGCCTTTTCTTCCCTGTGAAGGGGAGATATCTCATAACACACGTGCAAGAAGCGCCAAATTAAGAGTGGGAGAAAGGGTTATGGCATGAGTAAAAATATTTTCGCAAACTTGTTTGGGGGGCAGATTTTACTGCTTAGAGGGGGAATAGTCAGGTATTGGAAACTTCTTCTTTACATTTTTGTCCTGATTATTCTCTACATCTCTATCCACTATGGAGTGAGAGACACTATGCGGACTATGGCTCGCAATCAAGATGAGCTGAGAAATCTTAAAGCTGAATATACGGGTAAACAATCAAGGCTGCTTCATTTGAGCCAGCGTGGGGAGATAGAAAAGATGTTGCAAGAGAAGAATTCCACCCTCAAAGCTCCTAAGGTCCCTCCTGTGAGAATATTATTGTCGGAAGATGTCGGAAAGTAACAACATACAAGAGATAGTCAAGAGATTTAAATGGATCTACCTGATCATAGTCGTTATAGGGATAGTGATTGTGGGGAGAATCATCTATTTACAGTTTTTTGCAAAAGATGGTCCTGGTGGAGAAAAGACTGAGGCACCAACAGCAAAAAAACTTACGGATGCCAGAAAAGAAGGCCAGGTTGCAAAGAGCACAGAAATTATAAATGCAACATATTTATTGATTG
>CAYMAX010000064.1:0-7485 GCA_964388595.1 uncultured Muribaculaceae bacterium | reverse complement strand
GATTACGAACTTGATATCCATCTTAATCTGTGCACCAAGTTCCGATCTGACTGCCTGGTCATATTTATTACCATATTTCTCTCTGAGGCCCGGTACAGAAACAACAACGAAATTACCGGTTAGAGGAGAAATGTATAAAGAGAGGAATTTCAAAGGCTTATAATCAATACCGGTACCAACAGATATGTACCCCGGGGACATGAAGTTGGAGAGCAGAACGGGGTCACTTACAGTATTGTCGTAGCTTTGAGTCAATTGTGTGCGGAATGTGAAAAGAAGTGAGAAATAGAGTCTGTCATATACAGAATATCCCCATTTACTTGACAATTGAATCTTGTCATCGCTCTTCTTAAACTGCTGAGCAACTGATTTATCCTTATCGAAAGTTTGAATAAAACCATAAGAAGCTGTCAACCTGTTCTCCCATATCATCTTGCCTTTGGCATAGTTGGCGTTGGCATCTATGTATGCATTTAGAGACATGGTAGGCGAGCCACCTTCTGCCCAATTGGTCAAAGATACCTGAGAGAGGCCGATCTGAGTCAATATCCCATTGGACCAGTAAGAAGGTGGTGCCGGTGGTAAATAATCAACTTTGGGCACCTCAACTTTGGATACGACATCAAGGCATAACTGCTGTGCTTCAGTAAGTTTTAGGACAGACAAAGTATCATTGTCTGCAAATGCTGTCACACTGCAAAAAAATAATAACAGAGAAAAAAGAATCCAAAAATTATTTTTCATCTTCTGAAGAATTCAATACATCATCGGAATTGTATCTGTATCCCAGCCTTTTGCCGGTTTTCATCTTGGATGACTCTATCTTGACATTAATCTGCTCCACAGTTGCCTCTTTGACAAGGTCAAATGGAGGCACCAACAAATCAAAAGAGAGAGCATAAAGAATGGCATATTCAATAATGGAGACTATCTCATCTCTTCCGAGCACTGCCTTTCCGAAAATATCGGTCATCTGCCTTTTCTGCCTCTTGCCTTCAACAAAGAAATATTTGTCCTTATTGACAAATACTCTCGCTACAAGATATCCCAAATCACAAGTCCTGTTGTATTTCAAAGAGTCTGCTAGAAAGTTATACACACTTATCATACCGCAATATGAATTGAAAGGGTCTTCCTTGACAAAAGAATTCTTCCAGATGGGATGATCTCTGTCAAATTGAAAAACATCAGTGTGCATACTGAAGATGAGAACATCATCGGCAAATTTTAATTCTGCTTCATACTGACCTCTGTCGCGGTATTCCAATCTTACACGTCGATTGGTCTCATTCTCGATGATATCATTTAAATCATTACTGATCTCACTGAGTACTTCTTTGATAAGATTAAACTCTTCAAGACACTGATCGAAAATTTGCGACTTAATACTCGCTTTTAATTTGAGGCTTTCTACTATCTGCTCTCTTGCAGTAATATTGTCTGATTTAGTATCCATTTTTTAATATGCTCTGGCAAATATAACTCTTTGTTTGGAAGGCTTGCCGGAATAAATACATTTCCCCTCTTCAATGACTACGTCCGTATCCAATGGAATGCACCTGATGGTAGCCTTTGTCTCATTTTTGATTTTCTCTTCAGTCTCGGTAGTTCCATCCCAATGACACAGCAGAAATCCACCTTTCTCTATCTCAACCTTGAACTCCTCCCAAGTATCGACTTTTCGGGTACTGTTTTCTCTAAATTTAAGAGCCTTGTTGTAGATATTGAGTTGTATCTCTTTCAGAAGATTCTGGATATATGCAGCGAGTCCTTCGCGAGGAACGGAGCTTTTCTCCAATGTATCCCTTCTGGCAAGTTCTACTTCATTGTTCTCAAGGTCCCTCGGTCCGATTACCACCCTCACAGGAACCCCTTTCAATTCCCATTCGGCAAACTTGAATCCGGAACGAAGATTGTCTCTGTCATCTATCTTGTAAGAAATGCCAAGTGCTGAAAGGTCCTTGCCGATGGCTTTCATATATTCCACCATCTTGGCAAGTTCTTCTTCGCCTTTATAGATGGGGACCATTACCACTTGTATGGGGGCAAGTTGTGGAGGAAGCACTAATCCGTTATTATCGCTGTGAACCATTATCAGAGCACCCATCAAGCGAGTGGAACAACCCCAGGAAGTAGCCCATACATAGTCGAGCTTCCCATCTTTATCGGCAAACTTGACATCAAATGCCTTGGCAAAATTTTGTCCCAGAAAATGAGAAGTTCCTGCCTGCAAAGCTTTGCCATCCTGCATGAGAGCCTCTATGCAATATGTATCAAGCGCACCGGCAAAACGCTCGTTATCAGATTTTTTGCCTATTACGACAGGCATCGCCATATAGTTACGGGCAAAATCAGCATAGACATTGACCATACGCTTAGCCTCCTCAACAGCCTCCTGGCGAGTAGCGTGTGCGGTATGTCCCTCCTGCCACAGAAATTCTGAAGTACGAAGGAATAGTCTTGTCCTCATCTCCCATCTCACCACATTGGCCCACTGGTTGATAAGAAGAGGAAGGTCTCTGTAAGATTTAATCCAATTCTTATATGTACTCCAAATAATAGTCTCGGATGTGGGTCTGACCACGAGCTCCTCTTCGAGTCTTGCGTCAGGGTCGACTACCACACCTGTACCTGAAGGGTCTTTCATAAGTCTGTGATGGGTTACCACTGCACATTCTTTGGCGAATCCCTCTACATGCTCTGCTTCCCGGGAAAGGAAAGATTTTGGTATAAAAAGTGGGAAATATGCGTTCTGATGACCTGTCTCTTTGAACATTTTGTCGAGTTGGGACTGGATTTTCTCCCAGATGGCATAACCATAAGGTTTAATAACCATGCAACCTCTCACTGCAGAACTTTCTGCCAATTCGGCTTTAACTACCAGGTTGTTATACCATTGTGAATAATTATCTTCTTTATTGGTGACTTCTTTTGCCATAAAATTGATCTCTTGGAATAATTTTTGTTATATTTGTGCTATACAAGGCACTTATTGCCCGCAAAAGTACGAATTATTTACATAACACAGGAGGTATGCCATGAAAAAGTTTTTAGTTCCGACCATCCTTTGCAGTATGATTTTCTTCGTTTCTTGTGGTACTTCAAGCTATTATACATCACAGCTCGAAGATGGTATCTATTACCGTCAGGACGAGAGCACCAAACTTGCCGAGGAGAAAGAGAAAAAAGATCTTAACGAACTTACATCTCAGACTATCGAGCGCAAAAGCAAAGCCTTCTCCAAAACACTCGTAGACACATTGATAGTCTCCAATCATCAATCTGTGGATGTTCTTTACGAACCAGATAAAACTTACAGTATAGTGGTCCCCAACGTCGATACCACTTTATCTCTCAATGTCAATTTAGTATTCGATGACCCCTATTGGGATGGGTACTATCCATGGTGGAGCGGATACTATGGACTTGGAGGTTACTACGGACGTTTCGGATATAATTGGGGATGGGGCTATAACCCATTCTACTATGGGTACCGATACTGGGACCCCTGGTATTATGGATATTCTCCATGGGGATGGGGTTATAATCCTTATTTTTGGGGTGACTATCCATATTATCCCGGATATTGGGGAGGATATTATTCTTGGGGTTATCCTATGTACTACAATGGTTACCACTCCATGGGAATCAGTCGCAACTCGTATTATGGGAAGCGTGATTCTCGCCCCGGCAGTCTAAATGTACAGGGAGGACGTTCCGTCAATCAAATACGAGGAGGAGAATCCACTACTCGAGCAAGAGTAACATCCACAAGGTCATCCGGAAGTGATATGGGTGCCAAATATGTCCGCACAGACCGTAATTCCCGTACAGCCTCTTCCACCTCTTCCACTTCATCCAGATATCGCAGATCCACAAGCACATCCACAAATACATCCAATAGTACTGTCTATACCAGAAATGCCAATTCCTATTATAGAAGGTCTTCCAATAACAGTGGGAACACCACCAATTACAATTCTTCCTACGATAGAAGATCGTCAGGTAATTCAGATGTATTCAATACACGCAGTTCTTCTTCCTCATATTCCGGAAGTTCTCGCTCCGGCGGATACTCCGGTGGCAGTTCATATTCAAGCGGTGGCAGTGGTGGTGGAAGATCAGGTGGAGGCACAGGCAGAAGATAATGAAAAAATATTATTACATCCTTGTTTTAGCAGTGCTCCTGTTGCCCTTGAGTGGGTTTGGACAGGGCATGTATGATGCGCTGCGCTTCTCGCAACAGTTCTACGACGGGACAGCAAGAAGTTTGGCAATGGGCAATGCACTTACCTCCATTGGTGGTGACATGGGTGCCCTTTCTATCAATCCTGCAGCAGCCGGAGTCTACAGATATTCGGAATTCATCGTTACTCCATCTATCATTTCGAGCGTTGATAATGCTGAATATCTAGGTTATAACAACCGCGCCAATCGCTCCAGATTCAGCCTTTCCAATGTAGGATATGTAGGCTATTTCAAGACCGGAAGAAAGAGAGGACTTCTCAATATCAACTGCGCCCTTTCTGCCAACCAGACCAATAATTTCGTCTCCCGCACCAGTGCTTCAGGGATGGAAGCAGCTACCAGTTGGCTTGGTAGCCTTGCCGCCAATATGCCCTCCACTATCACTCCGGATATGCTCATTATGCCCGATGCCAATCCCGATTATCCCTTTTATAATTCAAAAGCCTCCTGGAAGTCCATACTTGCCTGGAATTCATTCTTGATGGACCCTCTCGATCTTGAGGAAAACTCCTATATCGGTGCTACTGAGAACATTGATGATAATGACCACATATTCATCCCCGGCACACTCAGACAAGATTTCTTCAGACAAACTTTGGGGTATATTTCTGATATAGCACTGAGTGTATCGGGCAATGTAAATGATAAGTTCTTCTTTGGTGTAAGTGTTACTGTACAGAGCATCTATTACAGTCACTACGAGACTTATAGCGAATCTGCCGAAAACCCCGCTCTATTCCAGACAGGTTTCTCGGACTTCACATACACATACAATCAGGCTACTTCAGGTACCGGTGTAAACATCAAAGGTGGAATCATTTACAGACCTGTCGCAGGACTCAGTATTGGAGCATCTATCTCTACACCTACTTGGATGCGTCTGAGAGACACATGGACACAGGATATTGAAGCCAATTTCACTGACGTTCAATATACGATCAATTCTCCTTTAGGCAATTACAATTACCGCATCACTTCACCTCTGAAGTGGAATGTCGGCGTAAGTTATACCTTCGGCAAGATAGGGTTGATAAGTGTTGACTATGAACGCACCAATTATTCCCAAGTCAGAATGGGAGATGAACAAGGTTATCAGCAGACATTCAAGGCTGAAAATAGCGATATCAACCAATATTTTCAGGCTGTCAATAATGTCAGAGCAGGTTTGGAATTCCGGATCATTCCTTCACTGTCCATACGCGGAGGGTATAATTACTACAGTTCTCCCGAAAAAAACTTTGCCGGTCAGAAGCATCTTGCCTCACTCGGGTTGGGATATAATTTCTCCAACGGACTGTTCTTAGATGTTGCCTACCAGCAGCAATGCAACCGCACTGTGGAATATTTCTCGCTCTACGATGATTATCCGACAGAAATTGGTGTACCTGTGATGAAAGATTCTTATTGGAACTGGAGATTGCTGTTCTCTCTCGGATTCAGATTCTAAAGTATGTAGGATAAAGAGTTGGGGCCCTCATTAAAGAGAAGATCCAGCGCAGAAAGGTTTGGGATAAATCCGTTTTTGTCCCCAAATACTTGGTAGTAAGGCTCTTTCTTTTTGAGTAGATTCATAATATCAGGGCTCGGCCTTTTGGGAGTTATCGCGGTTCTGAAGTCCAGTACTCCTTCACCCTCATAGACAGGAATGTACTGCTCGGTAGTCCCAATATTATTTTTCAGCCCAAATAACTCTGTAAGTTTGTCGATAAGTCTTTTATTGAGTTCAAAAAGAGATGCGGGCTTCTCATTGAGAATGTCGAAAATATCATCTTGATAATATTCAAAAAATGGAGAAGAACTATATGCAGAGATGACAGCAAGTTTGTGTTGGTGAACCCATGGCTTGGAATAATCAATCTTTATGGAAGTAATCGCTTCACTCTCTCCTTTACACACAGGAACAGTGAGAGAGAGTACTCCATCGCAGGCATATATGCGGCATCTGCTGCGATATGTTTGTTTTTGAAAAGATTCACACTTTTCTAAAAGTGCTTTTCGAGAATGGGCAAGTGCAATGAAGAAATCGATGGGGGGAAAATATGCACTGCTCAGAAGGACTGTATCGACCTTAGTCCTCATCGAAAGAGAGATCTGTAAATTTGATGATGCCCCTCTTGGAGTTACGGATAAATTTCAAAATGGTATTCTTCTCTTCGCAGTCAATGATGGCTTTCTCAGCTGCGATGGTAGCATCAGTCCTGTTGAGTCCGCTATTGTAGATAAGCTTGTAGATAGCTTTAATCCTCTCCATCTGTTCATTGGAAAATCCCCTCCTGCGGAGCCCGACCACATTGATACCACAATACGAAAGTGGAGAGCGACCTGCCAAAGAGTAGGGAGGAACGTCTTTACTGACCAGTGACCCACCTTGTATCATGCAATGTGCACCGATCTTGGAAAATTGGTGAACTTCTGTACCTCCGCCTATAATAGCCCAATCATCGACATCTGTCTCTCCGGCAAGTCCTACATAACTTACCAAAATCACATGATTGCCTATCTTACAATCGTGAGCTACGTGTACGTAAGACATTATCAAACAATTATCTCCTATCTGGGTCTTAAACTTACCACTTGCGGCTGTGCCTCTGTTGATAGTGACACATTCACGAATGGTGGTATTGTCCCCTATTTCTACATAGGTAACTTCTCCGTCAAATTTCATGTCTTGAGGAATTGCCCCCACTACTGCCCCAGGGAATACTTTGCAATTTTTTCCAATCTTTACATAATCAAAAATCGTAACGTGAGGAGCTATCCACGAGCCGTCCCCTATCTCTACGTTTTCGGAGATATAGCAATAGGGCCCTATTTCTACATTGGCTCCTATTTTAGCGTTGGGATGAATTGTTGAATTAGAATTTTGCATAGTGATAATCTATTATTGTAATAATTCTTTTCGAATAAGTTTGGCTACCTGAGTATTGATCTGATGACCTGATTTGTATGCAAGAACCTTGCCCTTTATGCGATAGCCGATGAGTGAAAAATCTCCTATCACGTCGAGAAGTTTATGACGGGCACACTCATTTTTGAAATGGAGCTTGACATTGTCGAGATAGCCTTCGGGGACTCTCTCTATCCTCTCAACATTGAAAAGGTCTGCCATCCTGTTTAACTCATCTTGAGGGACACTGTGTTCCACGATAACAATGGCATTTTCAAGATCTCCTCCCTTGATGAGATTGTTCTTGAAAAGATAGTCAAGCTCATGGAAAAATACAAAAGTCCTGCATG
>CAYMAX010000063.1:0-7795 GCA_964388595.1 uncultured Muribaculaceae bacterium | reverse complement strand
ACTTTTTCTTTGTTGCAATAAATCCCATAGGCCTCCCCAATGGTCCCAATGGTCATGTGTGATTATCAAATAGTCTATATCAGGCATGTCGGCAGGTCTGTATATGTCAGTCCCTTTAAATGGTTTATTTACAAAAGACACGGGGGAGGCCTTGTAAAACACAGGGTCTACCAGAAAACGCTTCCCTCCGAGCTGCATCAAGTAGGAGGAATGGCCAAACCACACGATGTAATCCTCTTGGGAAGAGAGTGCGTGAAGGTCTGACTTTATTGCTTCCACCGGTTTGTCCGGAGTGAGCCCGCTCTTATCGCCCGTGATAAATTCAAACATGGCCGTGAAAGGATGCTTGCCGGAAGTCATAAACTGCGTGGGAGCTGCGTTTCTAAACTCGCCCTCTTTCCAGTTTTTTGATTGCTTGATGCGTTCCAATCGCGCCCCTTTTGGACTACCGCCGAATGAGGGCTGGCCTATAAATAACAGGACAATGACAACTATCACCCCTATTATCTCTAACACTATTAGCATTTTCTTCATTTTGTGCAAATATGTGCAATATTATGCAAATAAATGGTTGAATTGCCGTCAATAATTCATACAGCCATGTCAAATTATTGGACAGCCAAGGGGGGATGATGATTTGGTATGTTGTTGATGTATAGATGGTTGTGGTGGGTGGTATTATTATTGTAGCAGAAGTAGAAAAAGATTCTATGTTTCGTAATTTACTTTATACCATTAGAAAATTTAAGGTAGCTGCTTCTCTCAATATCATCGGACTTATTATCGCTTTTACTGCTTTCATCATTATCATGATGCAGGTCGATTATGAGATGAATTTCAACTCCTCTATCACTGATAATGAGCGGATTTTCCGTGTGGAGATGATGTCAGATAATCAGTGCTATGCTGTGATGTCACGCCCGGGGGCAGAGGTGTTTTGGAAATCATCTCATGTCCAATCTGTGGGCTATTATATGGCGCTTGCATCTACTTTAGTGGTGAAGAGCGTAGATAGTGAGGAGGAGCGATTTTTTACCGAGACGATGCTCCCTGTCTCCCCCGGTCTGCTTGAGACATTGTCATTCGAGATGATTGAAGGCAATTATAATGCTTTGGAGAATGATAATACTATTATTATTCCGGAGTCTATGGCGAGGAAATTCTATCCCGATTACGCAAATGATGCGTTGGGTAAAATAATCGTAGATGACAAGAAAAACTCCTACAATATCACTGGTGTCTATCGAGACTTCCCCAAGAACACTTCTATCGATAATTATCTCTATACCAAACTGGAAGATAGTAATGCAGAGAACTGGCGGGACCAAAGTTATTCTACATATATAAAACTCGATAATCCTTCATCCACCCAGGGTCTTCTAAACTCGCTGGCACAATATTTTGACAGCCAGTACTCCGATTATGAAACTAAAGAAGAGTTTCAGAACAATATAGATAAAGTTTTCGCCATAAGACCTCTTCGAGATGTCTATTTTGCCAATGAAGTACTTTATGCAAATGGAGAAAAAGGGTCCAAACAGACCACTTATCTTCTTATTTGCATCGCTTTTGTTATCCTTATCATAGCCTCTATCAATTTTGCAAACTTCTGTGTGGCTCTGACCCCTCTCCGTATCAAAAGTATCAATACGCAAAAAGTGATTGGAGCCTCTACTTCTCACATGCGTTTCAAGTTATTGGCTGAATCGGCAACAATTTCTTTCTGTGCTTTTTTATTGTCACTGGTACTTGTATACATCTGTCGTGGAAGTTTTATCGATCGATTAGTCTCTCCCAATCTTGTAATTGGTGATTTTATACCTCTCATTCTGATAACAGGTGGCATAAGCATTATTGCCGGCATCATAGTAGGATTGTACCCCTCTTTTTATATGACTTCTCTTGCTCCGGCTCTTGTGCTGAAAGGCTCTTTCGGATTGTCACCACAGGGACGGAAACTCCGTTCTGTCCTTATGTATTTTCAATATATTGCTTCGATTTCTCTTTTCGTCATTGCCCTATTTATGTTTATCCAAAACAGATATCTTCTAAAACAATCTTACGGATATGATAGAGATTGCGTTTTGAGATTCAAAGTAAGCAATAGCATCATGAGGGATAGAAATGCTTTTCGTTCAGCTCTTCTTCAGAACGAATCATTCAAGGAGGTTGGTTTTACTTTCCTGGGTATCTCAAGTGACAATAATTTCCCTCAATGGGGCGCTAATGTCAATGGAGATTCTTTTCATTTTCATTGCATATTATGTACTCCGGGGCTTCCTGAAGCACTTGGATTGAAGGCTTCTGAAGGAAGACTTTTCAATTATACTGATACTCTGAAAGAGAACAATGTATATATCATGAACGAAAGTGCCAAAAAGGCTCATAATCTCGAAGTTGGTCAGGACTTCAATGGAGGTACTATTGTGGGGTTCGTTCCCGATTTTCAATATAGTTCTTTCAGAGCACCTGTTGGGACAATGGGATTTGCGGTGGCCAACTGGAAGGATTTTATGGATATCACATATATGCTGGACATCGCCTATGTACAAGTACAAAAAGGATTTCCTGTCGATGTGGCTTGTGGCCAGGTGATGAAAGTTCTCAAAGAATTTGACCCTTATTACCCATTCGTGGTGGCACCGATAGATGATGCTATTAAGACAGGCTATCAGAAAGAGAGAAATATCTCTTCTCTCGTCTCCTTATTTAGCATTATGGCTATCATTATATCTGTGATAGGTATATTTAGTCTTGTGGTTTTCGATACTGAATATAGTAAGAAGGAGATTGGAATCAGAAAAGTATTCGGCTCGACATCTATGGAGATTCTCAGAAAACACTCCCTCGTTTACATCAAAATGATTCTTATCTGTTCTATAGTGTCTGTCCCGATATCTCTGTACATAGTCACGAAGTGGTTTGAACGATTTACATCCCACAGCCCCATTTATTGGTGGGTGTTTGCTATTGCTTTTATCGTAATCGCTTCCATCACCCTCGCTACTATCACGTGGCAAAACTTGCAGGCAGCGCGTTCCAATCCTGTAGATTGTCTTAAGTCTGAATAATAGTTGCGATTACAGCAGCTTCAGGGAGAACATCCATTCGCCTCTTGAGGTGGTAGTGGGGTCGTGATGACCGCCTGCGGGGAAGATGTGAGCATATCCGACTGACCATGTGGTCTTCAGGTATGAGAAGAGAACTACTTCTATATTGAGTTGCGCTCCGATGTTGACGAAGTTGGAGAAGTTTTTGGCAACATAGCCCCATGGGTTGGCCACAAGGTCTGTTGAAAAAATAGAGAACTGGGCGTAAGTGGGATAAAATCCGAGAAATCCGAAATTGTTGAAGCGGATGGGGCGGAAATTGAGCTCTCCGGTAAATTTGGCGAAGCAGTGCGCTTTTATCTGGTCTATGCGAGCCCCCGGCATCGAATTAATATCACGATAACGGTAGGAATCACGATAATCTACGTAGTTATTTCTGAATCCTCCGAAATAATCATTGCCAAAGGCAGAATTGAGGTCTCCAAAAGACTGACCCACCGCTGTGCGAAGCCAGAATGAAGTATTGCGCATAAAGGGAATGAGAAATCCTGTATCAAATTGAAGAGCAGCAGAAGGATAAAACTTTTTCTGCGCAAAATAGGTATAGGCATCGAAAGAGAGTTTGTACCCCTGCTCCGGCATCACTCCGCCCAAGGAGGTGCGCAATTTTGAGACATTTATACTCGCAAATGCTGTCTGAAGAGAGGTAACTCCTTTGTCGATATCTACATTTTGGAAAAGAGGAAGTTTATCCATCATTCCGAAGGTGGAGATTCCGGCACTCCAACCCCACGAGTATGGTCTGCGGAGACTATTGTTCCAGTTATATGAAAGCCCCACTTTGTAGCCGTTTCGACTGGTACGGAAAGGACCGAAAAGGTCGTAGAAGCTGGTGCTGTTGTAATAGGCGTCTAATTTCCATCCTCCGATATTCCACTCAAGACTTGCGTGAAACCTGTTCTTCCATGGGTTAGCACTCCAGGGAGAGATACCAATGTATAAGTTTAGGCGATTTAGACCGATTCTGTCCTGAAAGACAAAGCGATATCCAAGCACCGGTGTGACGCTGTTAAACACAGATGCAGTATCTGTAAAACCCGAAATATCGGGATATGCACCTGTGAATCGTAACTCCTTTATTGGTTTGTACCGGGAAATACTATCATATACTTCTGAAAATTTGATAGTCAGAAGAGATGAGTCCCGAATCTCACTTATGGTTTCGAGAGATGGGTTTCGTTCGAACACTTTCTGACCCAAATATTCTATGGCATTAGCATCTTTTACCTCCTCAATCCCCATTTTGACGGGAGTCATACCATTTCTGCCAAAACTTAAAGCTATGAGAGAATCAGGTTTGAACTGCAACGGGGAGAAAAGACCGGTGGTAGTATTGGAAAGAAGGGTGAAGTTTTGGGTGGCAATGTCAATATCCCAAATATTGGATACTCCTGTGTAATATGAAGAGCCTATCAGGTGAGTATCGTCCAAAGAAAAACGAAATTGTCCGAGATTAGAATCGTCGAGTTTCATTATTTCCCGATAGGAGAAGTCTGCGCTGAGCAGTTTGGCGACATCAAACATGGCAAGGGTTTGGTCCCCTTTCAGTCCGAAAATGGTGAGAGAAAGATTTTTGCCGTCATGAGAGACGCTCAGATCAGATACACTTTGTCCGAAAGGGAAAGAATACAGGATATTTGTCTGCTTGAGGTCGGTATCATAATAGATTATATGGGAAATACCCAAATTAGTGAAGATCCCAAATAGGCGGTCGTTGGCATTGTCATACACCAACTCAGAGACTCTGGTGTATTTTTGCTCTTCGATGAGCCTCTTTTTCTTCATATCATACACCTTCATGCCACGGTATCCTCCATTGTTGGTAGAGACGAACAGACGGTCGTGGTTATGGTCATAGGCGAGATAGGCAGTCTGATGAAGCATCGGCCCGTCAACATAAAACAGTTTCTTGCGCTTGGCGGTGAGAATGTCTATTGATTCTATGTGGGCAAAATCCCCGGGGTAATTGACTGCTACATAGATGACCCCCCGCTTGCTATCCAGCACCGGTGAGGAGACAGACCCGAGAGGTTTGTTCGAAAGCGGAGTAGTGGGTGTAATGGGATATTGAGCGATGACATCGAGATTGGAGCGTTGAAAGTTGTTTTCATATTTTATCCACTCCTCCCAGACGTCGCTCAACTTTTCCCCATAGACTTTTTTGAATTGACTTCCGAAAAATTTGCGACTGCCATCTGTTCTATTGTAAAAAGAGACAAGGGTATCCATACCATTGCGAAAAGCAAGATAATTGACAAAACGGGTACCGTAGAGATACGAGTTCGCTCCTACCTGGAAATCCTGAGTGGTCCCTTCAGTCTCAAGTCCTACCACAGAAAATGGAAGATGGTTCTCATTGATGATACTCCTGAAGTACATTTCATCATATCCGCCAAGTGCCCTGCCCACTCCTCCTGCCAGCCAAGTCTCCATAAAGCAGGCAATCCCTTCATGATACCATCGAGGAGAGTACCATCGCGGAGTAGTCAGATAACTCCAGAGCGCAGATATAGGATATCTGGAATCGGGAATCACTTTAGCTCCTATGAATTTTCTCCAATGCAGATCTGAGGTATTGTACTTGTCTGACATCACCACATGAGTAAATTCGTGATTGTTGAGATGCGCATATCTCTCTATGGTGGGAGATATGAAAAAAGAGTTGTTGATGGGAGATACGCCTATCTGAATAGTAGTTTTGGGGATGGCGCACACTCCTGCATTACCATCGTCTTCCCAGTCTGTTAAATAGAAAGAAGGGGTGTCCTGTACATACCTCAACCCTGTAGTATCATTGTTCCATATCTGATTGTGAAGCAAATACGAGCGTTGGTACATACGCACCAAATGGGGCAGATAATGAGAATGTGAAGGGGTGAAAAAGAGATAATTAACATCACCGCGGTCAAACTGATATATCTTTTGTGCTTGAGTCTCAGTAGAAAAACAAGAAAGAAAAAATAATATCAGACCTAAAAATATAGTATCACGATTATTCAATAACTACCAATTTTTCGAAGAATTTAGAATTGATGTATTGAGTGTTTTTGGTAAATAGTTTTTCAGGGTGATCTATATTGTCTGACTTTACATCAAATATTGTATCTGTCCTCTCGTCATAGAGTGACGAAGCGGCAGAAAGAACAGAATCTCCACTGATCCGACTGTCCATTTTCATCAATTCATTATCGAATAAACAACACTTGCGAACTACATCTCTTGTCTCCTCGGGGAGGGAGGAAACATATTTTGATAGATCAGCCTCAGATGAGCTATAACCAATGTGCTGCCAATATTGCATCTTCTCAAAATCATCATGGAGCATCGCTTCAATCATCTCATAGTCTATCCACAAGTCCATGAGAGCTGCCAATTCAGGATATTGCTTCATTTGGTCTATGACCTCAGGTATGACACTGACATTAATATCAAGTAATTTATAATACAATATCATCCTGTTGACTTGTGTATTATAAGATGGAGAATCCTCTCCGCGTCTGAGAGCCATTGCCGACTCGATGGAAGCTTTAGAGAAAACATCTATTTTAGAAGCTATCTCTCCTATGTTATCCAATAATGACGAATATTTACTCATTTGTGGAATAACAACTAAAGACTTGCTTGTAAGAGAGCAGTATGTCTGCAGTTCTGTTACTCTGCTATTAATGCAAAGCAGCGATATCATCGCAGAATCGGGTACCTTATTTTTATTGACTTTGGCTTTACCGATAAGAGCGCCCAAGACATAGCCTGCAAAAAAAAGAATCACAATCAGTAGTGTGATATAAATTTTATTTTTATTGGAAGACATGATTATAAAGATATAAGCTTTTGGTATGCACGAAGATAATTACTTTTTTTTACTTTTGTGTCATTCGCTCGTCGTTATTTGGCGCAAATCTTTGTCTGATGAAAAATTACTTGCTCTTTTTTACTGCATTGTTTCTATCCTTTAATATCGCCTCTGCACAGGATGGCAGATATGAACTGCTTAAAAATATGCCCGTCTACTACGACAGTATCAAATCTCAACTTACTTATCCACTCTCTTGGTCCAATTACAAAAGCAAAAATTTTAAAAAATGGAAAAAGGAAGGTCGCGCTAAATTATATGAATGTGCGTTGCGTGCCCCCCTGAAATGCGATTTCGATGCCAAGACAATGGCTGTGGAGAAGAGAGAAAATTATGAAATAACAAAAATTGAACTCAATATCTCGTCTTTTTCGAGGGTCCCGGGGTATCTTTTGATTCCTGACGGAGATGGCCCTTTTCCTGCCATTCTTCTTCTGCACGACCACGGAGCGATGTTTGATATTGGAAAAGAGAAGATGGTACGACCCATAGGAAGCGACTTTGTCGCCCAATCCGAGCAATGGATAGAGAAATGTTATGATTCTCAATATGTGGGTGATTACTTCGCTTCACAGGGTTTCGTCGTTTTTGTGATAGACGCACTATTTTGGGGAGAGAGGAGCAATAAAGGGGGAAGCCTGTATGACGGGCAGCAGGCATTGGCTTCCAATCTGTTTCAGCTTGGGATGTGCTGGGGAGGAATGATGCTCTATGATGATATTCGCAGCGCAGAATTTTTGGCTTCATTGCCTTTCGTGGATAAACATAGGATAGGAGCTTTGGGCTTCTCTATGGGAGGATACAGAAGCTGGATGGTAGCTGCTGCCACTGA
>CAYMAX010000062.1:0-8034 GCA_964388595.1 uncultured Muribaculaceae bacterium | reverse complement strand
GGCCCCGTAGATTCAGACAGGATTCCTCGTGTCCCGCCCTACTCAGGTGGTCGCTGTTTGATTACTACTCTACGTGTACGGGATTGTCACCCTCTGCGATTTACCTTTCCAGGTAATTCCACTTTTCAGTAATCAAAGGTGTTGCGACTCCTACAACACCGATAATGCCGAAACATTATCGGTTTAGGCTCTTCCCCGTTCGCTCGCCACTACTAGGGGAATCGATCGTTTCTTTCTTTTCCTGCAGGTATTGAGATGTTTCAGTTCCCTGCGTTGGCTCACTTATAGTGTACAATGTCTTCAACATTGTGGGTTGCCCCATTCGGATACCGTCGGATCAATTCCTGTTTGCAGATCCCCGACGCTTTTCGTAGCTTACCACGTCCTTCTTCGCCGCCAGAAGCCAAGGCATCCTTCGTTTGCCCTTGTAACTTCTCTCGATATGAATATCTATTTCTCGTTATTGTAGTCCCTATTATTATCTCTAATTATACAGACTAATTTATTTTTAACTTTACCTCGTTATCTCTCTCATTACGTCAATGAACTGTGCCGTTTTCTCAAACGGGCTGCAAAGGTAACCACTTTTTGTCAAAAACAAAATATTTTTAAAAATTTTTCAAGAAAGTCAAGATTTTTTTAAGACCTTTACAATAGCTAAAGAAAAACATCCTATGTCAGAAACTGAAGAAAAAAAGAAAGGCTTGCCTGAAAATGCCTACCGAGAACTCAAAAAAGGCGAAAAATACGAACCAATAATGTCTCCCCACAAACAGTACCCGGAAGTAAACTGGTGGAGTGTTACCATCGGACTGCTTATGACGGTAATCTTCTCTGCGGCAGCAGCGTACCTGGGTCTGAAAGTTGGTCAGGTGTTCGAAGCCGCCATACCTATCGCTATCATCGCTGTCGGCCTTTCAGGTGCTTTTAAAAGAAAAAATGCCCTCGGAGAAAATGTGATTATCCAGTCGATAGGAGCCTGCTCGGGGGTGATAGTGGCAGGGGCAATATTTACTCTTCCTGCACTCTATATACTGCAGGACAAGTATCCTGAACTTACAGTCAATTTCTCAAAAATCTTTTTCAGTTCACTGCTCGGTGGAGTCTTGGGAATTCTTTTTCTGATTCCTTTCAGAAAATATTTTGTCCAGGACCAGCATGGTAAATATCCATTTCCTGAGGCCACTGCCACTACCGAAGTGCTGATGAGCGGAGAGACAGGAGGAAAAGGGGCCAAATTACTCCTTATCAGCGGTCTTATCGGAGGTCTTTATGACTTTATCGTCTCCACTTTTGGTTGGTGGGCAGAAATTATTACCACTCGGTTTCTCCCATGGGGAGAGGCTATCGCTCAAAAAGCCAAACTTGTCTTGAAAGTCAATGTCGGTGCAGCAGTGCTCGGCCTCGGATATATTATAGGTCTCAAATATTCATTCATTATCTGCTGCGGTTCTTTCCTGGTATGGTTAGTAATCATCCCTTTGATGAATCTCATTTTCGGAAATCAAGTGATAGACCTTATGGGGTCCGGCATCACTCAGACCATTGGGGCTATGTCTCCTGAAACTATTTTCACTACTTACGCCCGCCATATAGGTATAGGTGGTATTGCCACTGCCGGAGTTATAGGTATTATCAAATCTGCCCCCATCATCAAATCTGCTTTTGGACTTGCAGCTAAAGAACTGAAGGGAAAGAACAATAGTGACGGAGATAAAAAACAACTCCGCACAGAACGCGATATCTCTATGAAGATAATCGCGATAGGAATAGCTGTCACCCTTGCTCTGATTTTCGTCTTTTTCTATTTCGGAATATTGAACAATCTGTGGCAAGCGGTGATTGCACTATTGGTAGTAGCAATTATCGCATTTCTATTTACGACAGTGGCAGCCAACGCCATCGCCATAGTAGGGACCAACCCTGTCAGCGGTATGACTTTAATGACTTTAATCATTGCTTCTCTCATATTGGTCGCTGCAGGATTGAAAGGCACTGCAGGAATGGCGGCAGCACTTATCATAGGAGGAGTTGTCTGCACAGCACTCGCAGTCGCTGGGGGTTTTATCACAGATTTAAAAATCGGTTATTGGCTCGGCTCCACTCCTCGCAAACAGGAGGGATGGAAATTCCTGGGCACCCTGGTAGCTGCTGCTACTGTCGGTGGGGTGATGATGGTACTCAACAAAACTTATGGTTTCACTGGAGAAGGCTCATTCGCTGCACCTCAAGCCAATGCTATGGCTGCTGTCATAGAACCTCTAATGTCGGGAGGTGGCGCACCTTGGATTCTCTATGGTATTGGAGCTGTCATAGCAATATTGCTTACCATTTTCAAAGTGCCTGCACTCGCATTTTCACTTGGTATGTTCATTCCTATGGAGCTCAATCTTCCCCTTCTGATCGGTGGTGCCATAGCATGGTTCGTAAGTACCCGCTCCAAAGATAAAGAGGTCAATAACGCACGTAAGGAGAAAGGTACTCTCATCGCTTCAGGTTTCATAGCAGGTGGAGCATTGATGGGAGTCGTCTCAGCCATCACAAGATTTGCAGGAGTCAATCTTGTAAATTCAGGATGGCAGAATTCAGCCCTCGCATCTTATGTAGCTGTAGCAGCATATTTACTTCTGATAGCCTATATGATATTTGATACTCTTCGTAAACCGAAAAAAGCATAATTTGATTACCCTATTATAATATGGAAAAAGTTTTAGACAAATTTTTGAGATATATCTCAGTAGACACCTCTTCAGACCCTGACTCACAGAGCCAGCCCAGCACCAATAAACAATTTGCACTGGCAGAAATGCTTATGAATGAGCTTAAGGCTATGGGTATCACTAACCTTTCACTTGATAAGAATTGCTACCTTATGGCTACCATACCTTCCAATTCTTCCAATCCTTCTATCCCACCCATCGGATTCATCGCACACCTTGATACTTCTCCTGATGCCTCCGGGAATGCCATCAAACCCCAGATAATACACAATTACGATGGTAAGGACATCACCATATCGAAGTCCAAAGGCATCTATCTCAAAGTGACAGATTATCCCGAACTTCCTGGTTACAAGGGGAAAACCATTATCACTACCGACGGTACCACACTTTTAGGTGCAGATGATAAGGGAGGAGTGGCCGAAATAATGTGCGCAGCAGAGTATGTCATGTCTCATCCTGAATTTAAACACGGCGACATCTGTATCGGCTTCACCCCTGACGAAGAGATCGGCAGAGGCGTCGATCATTTCAATGTCGATAAGTTTGGAGCGAAGTATGCCTACACTTTCGACGGAGGAGAAATTGGAGAACTGGAGTACGAAAATTTCAATGCAGCTGCAGTTAAAATCCATATCCAGGGCTGCAACATCCATCCGGGCTACGCCAAGAACAAAATGGTGAATGCCATCTTGATAGGTTCCGAACTCAATGATATGCTCCCCATCGAGCAGAGACCTGAATTTACTCAGGATTATGAAGGATTTTTCCACATCACCAAATTTACCGGGGTGGTAGAAGAAGCTGATATTCAGTATATCATTAGAGATCATGATACCAATAAATTCTTATTAAAGAAGAAAATGATGAGTGACTGCGTTGACTTCATCAATAAGAAATATGATAATATTGTGACTCTCGATATTACAGACCAGTATTACAATATGCGCAAAGAGGTCGAGAAGCATATGGTAGTAGTGGAAAAAGCTATAAAAGCGATGAAGAAAGCGGGCGTCACTCCCAAAGTTCGCCCTATCAGAGGAGGTACCGATGGCGCACGTCTCTCATTCATGAACCTCCCCTGTCCCAACGTCTTTGCAGGTGGACATAATTTCCACGGAAAACTCGAATACGTTCCGGTAGAGAGTATGGAAAAAGCTGTGGAAGTGCTGATAAATATTATTGGAGGTTACTCTGAATAGTAAAAATATCGGCAAATTCTTTCGCTTCCTGTAAATATTCCAAAGCGATGTTCATAGCGTAATGTTCATCGACTTTGCTTATTTCGACAGTATAAGCACTCAGTTGTGACATCGTATCTTCTATGTACGAGCGCCAGATGGGTAGGATTTTCTCTCTGTATGAGCACTCTACCTTAGACATTTTATCAGCAAGTCTGTTACT
Source organism: uncultured Muribaculaceae bacterium (assembly GCA_964388595.1). Taxonomy (GTDB): domain Bacteria; phylum Bacteroidota; class Bacteroidia; order Bacteroidales; family UBA932; genus CAYMAX01. The sequence continues at coordinate 3,910 of CAYMAX010000062.1, read as the reverse complement.
TGCTTCCACATAATCTTTACTATAATCATCCAATGCATTCATTTGATTTTGAATTGAACTGATTTGGGGAAGATACTCTTTCTTGTAAAGAGCATCAAAAGAATTGATTAGAGAGTCGCGTCTGATTTGGTAAACATTAGAAAATGTTCCAAACCGAGCTAAAATCTCAGCTCTTTTCATCTCTTTTTCGGCAGCAGAAACATTGACATTGGGGTTTTGACCACCTTTATTGGCATTTACCAGCTTATCCAAAAGGCCATTTGCCTGTAAATATGCCATAGCCTCACTATCGCTCATCCCCTCGATTTTCTCTAATTTGCTCAAATCCGAAGCAGAGAGACCGGCCATATTGGAAGCCATTTGTTGTGCCATTTGCTGCTTTTGAAGATTACTATTAACATTGTCCTTAATCTCGGGAACAACAACGTCTTGCCGGCATTGACTAACAGCCTCTTCCATCTCAGCTATTATAGCTGAAAGCAAAGTCACATATTCATCAGTTTTCACTATGTTAATATCAGATAAATCCTTCGCAAACACCGAATTGATAAGATATTTATTTTCGAGCAATGGCGGGCATTTTTTCAGGATACTCTCAGGTGTCAATTGCGCGAATGACATCAGAGGCAGTAATAGAAGTAATAAAGTGATTGATTTTTTCATATCGTTTGAGTATTAAGTTTATCTCTTCTTATTTGTAAAGATAGTACCTTTTGGATAGTTTTCTAAAAGATTCTTCTTTCCCGGACCAGATAGTGGCAATGTCAGAGAAATGGTATCTTTTGGAAAGATTGATTCTGATATCGGAATTGCCCGACACTTTATCAAACATGGCGCAACGCTCCGGAGTGGCAACCTTGACAGCATGAGTTTCTATAATCTCTTTGGATAATGGACTATTGTCATTTGTCCAGCCAAATGGTGCCAACCAAGGATATAACTCAGCTATCAATTCTATCGCTCTGAACTGAATCTCAGAGAGGCAGACTGAAGAAAGGTCTGTAATGTGGATTTGGACACCTGAGATGCAAACTCCACTATAAGAACCATAAAATGGAGTGACATTGATGGGGCGAAAATAGACACCTCTCATACCGAAAGCATTCATACGAGAAGCAAACAATTCTGCGTCTATGCCGGGTGCAGCAATCATTTGGAAAGGTAAAGTGTACCCCACTCCGATAGAGACCACTCCAAGTTCACCAAGAATGCCGGTAGCTGGATAGAGATAGGCAGAGGCAGTGGTAGGTATATGAGGAGATGTCGGAACCCATGGCAAACCTGTATCATCAAATGACATCTCACGCTTCCACCCTTTCATCGGCACCACTGTGAGATGGCACTGTAAAAGACTGTCCCGACCATCAGAGCCCTTGACAGTGAGCATATTTTCGGAATTAATCAGCTGCGCCAATTCTCCACAAGTAAGCCCATAGATATAAGGAATATCGTAACACCCTACAAAAGAGATAAGAGAACTGTCCACACCACATCCCTCTATTTTATTGCCTCCCAACGGATTGGGTCTGTCGAGGATAATAACTTCCAGCCCACATTGAGCTGCCACCTTCATAACATTGCCCATAGTGCTGATATAGGTATAAGAACGACAACCTATATCCTGGATATCGTATACTATCGCATCAAGTCCTTCGAGCATTTTCAATGAAGGCTGACGTGACTGACCATAAAGAGAATAGATGGGGAGACCAGTCTTAGGATCATGAGCCTCACCATCGACCTTAACACCTGCAGGAGCCTCTCCTCTTACCCCGTGTTCAGGACCAAAAAGGGCTAAAAGTTCTACACCGGGGGCATTGTAAAGGATATCGATGGTGGATATAAGTGACGAATTGACCCCCGTAGGATTAGTGACCAATCCTATCTTTTTACCTATTAGCGGTTTGAACCCATTTTCTTGAAGGACATCAATGCCTGTCTTTACCACCTGTGCGCTTGCATTGACAACTCCGGAGAGAGTCAGCATCAGGAGCAAAAAGATAAAAATCAAATTTCTATGAGAGTCACATTTAATCATAGGTCACAGTCCTTTTTTTAATTCCGTAATCATTATCCACTTTGACAAGTGCAGTTACCACCAAAGTGACAATACAGCATCCCATTATCCACCAGAAGAAATTGACATATCCCAATCTCTCCTGTATCCACCCTGCCGCCATCCCCGGAAGCATCATCCCCAGAGCCATAAAAGCGGTGCAGATAGCATAGTGAGAAGTACGATTCTCTCCCTGTACAAAATACATCATATAGAGAGTAAAAGCGGTAAATCCCACTCCATATCCAAATTGTTCAAAGAAAACACAGAGATTTATGAGGAAGAGATGAATACTGTTCGATGGGTCGGGCTGAGCCATGCTCATCCAACAAAATACTGCACATGGGAGCGTAAGGCACAAAGCCATAGGCCACAGGCACTTTTTCAATCCTTTGCGGGAAGCAATCCATCCACCAAGTATCCCACCAAGAGTCAACCCAATAATACCGACAGTACCATAAGCAAGCCCTACCTGGGAAGTAGAGAGCCCCAATCCCCCCACCTCACGCGAATCGAGCAAAAAGGGATTTATCATTTTCACCAATTGTGCCTCAGGAAAGCGGTATAACAAAATAAAAAGAATCGCTATCCACACATCTTTCCTTTTGAAAAATGAACCGAAAGTTCCGAAAAATTCACGCAATAGTCCTGAATTGCTTTTGCCCTGCAAAGATGAATGGTCCGAGGCAGGACGGGGGAGAATAAAATAGTGGTACAGTGTGATAAGAAGAAAAAATATGGAAAAAATGATAAAAGTGACAGACCAGGCTTTCGGAATATTTCCCATTCTACTCTCCAAAGCCCCAGCCAGTATCACAAGCAATCCCTGGCCAAATACCGTGGCACATCTATAAAAAGCACTGCGAATTCCTACAAAAAAAGATTGGTCTGAACTCTCAAGTGCTATCATATAATAGCCGTCAGCTGCAATATCATGAGTGGCGGAAGCAAAACCGACTATCCAGAAAATAGCGAGGCTCCACTGAATATAATGATGCAATGGAAGAGTGAAAGCTATCGCCCCCAACCCGACTCCTATCACAAGTTGCATCAATATTATCCACCATCTTTTGGTCCTTATTATATCCACAAATGGGCTCCAGAAAGGTTTGATGACCCATGGAAGATATAGCCATCCCGTAAAAAAAGCTATATCAGAATTGGAAAGTCCCAATTTCTTGTACATTATCACTGAGATGACATTGACTGCCACATAGGGCAGCCCCTCAGCAAAATATAGGGTAGGTACCCACCACCATGGAGATTTATTCTTGGATGAATCGAACATATATTATTTAATATTCGCTCTCTATATGAACATCTGTGAAATAATGGAGCAATATCTGGTCGTAGGAATAACCCTTCTCGCCCATCACTGCGGCACCTATCTGGCACAATCCCACACCATGTCCCCAACCGGCACCGAAAAGGATAAAACGAGCCGGAATCTCCACCTCATCCGATTTCTTGTCAACACCCTCTTTTTTCACAATGAAAGCAGAACTATAAAGGTGAGTGGTGGAAAGTATCCTTCTTATCTCCAATTCTTTGCCAAATACCATAGCACGGTTGGTCCCGATAACCTTCAATTCGAATATTCTGCCCGAAGTACCACGCTTAAGTGGAAGCAGTTCCAAAATGTCACCAAAATCTATTCCAGTACGCTCACGGAGCAATTTTGCAATTTCTTCTTGTGAATATGCCACTTGCCAGCGGTAAAAATCTTTCGTCTCGTTATCATAATTATTGAGAACGTGACTCAATATGGCCGGGTCAGAGGTATTGCAAAAAGAATCGGGATGATACATAATCCAGCGTTGAGCTCTCGTCTCAGTAGTCAAGTCGGGAACCATA
>CAYMAX010000061.1:0-8046 GCA_964388595.1 uncultured Muribaculaceae bacterium | reverse complement strand
GCGTGATCTCCCTGTGACGTCATCAGACTTGATGGTAAGAATCTCTTGAAGCACATTGGATGCACCGAATGCTTCCAATGCCCATACTTCCATCTCTCCGAATCTCTGGCCGCCAAACTGAGCTTTACCTCCGAGGGGCTGCTGTGTGATGAGAGAGTAGGGACCTATGGAACGGGCGTGCATCTTGTCATCTACCATGTGACCAAGCTTTATCATGTATGTGACACCAACGGTGGCAGGCTGGTCGAATTGCTCGCCTGTGCCGCCATCTCTGAGGAATGTCTTTCCATAACGTGGAAGTCCTGCTCTGTCTGTGTAGTCGCAAATCTCGTCAAGAGAAGCACCGTCGAAAATAGGGGTGCTGAATTTCAAACCGAGTTCATAACCGGCCCATCCGAGCACTGCTTCGTAGATCTGTCCCAAGTTCATACGTGAAGGTACACCCAGAGGGTTCAACACTATATCTACTATGGAACCATCTTCGAGGAACGGCATATCTTCGTCTCTGACTATCTTGGCTACGATGCCTTTATTACCATGACGACCTGCCATTTTATCTCCCACTTTGATTTTTCTCTTCTTGGCGACATATACTTTGGCAAGCTGAACGATACCATTGGGAAGTTCATCACCGATGGTGAGGTTGTATTTGATACGTTTGAGCTCGGCATCGTATTCCTTGAAGGCTATCAGATAGTTGTTAATCAATTTCTTGATTTGAGTATTGATATTCTTGTCGGAAGTCCATTTGACGGGGTTGATATCTTCGTAATTGATTTTGTCAAGTGCAGGACGGGTGATGGAAGCACCTTTGGCAATGATTTGAGCTCCGTAAAGGTCGCTTATACCATTGCATTTTTTGCCTTTGACGAGAATCATCAGTTTATCGAGGAATTTCTCTCTGAGGGCAGTAGCTTTGGTATTGAACTCGTCATCTGCCTGCTGTACTTCGGCTTTGATGTTGTTCTTACCGCGTTTTCCACCTTCTTTGGCTACTCTTGCGAAGAGACGTTTGCCGATGATGGTGCCTGAAAGAGAAGGAGAGGCCTTAAGTGAAGCATCCTTGACATCTCCGGCTTTATCACCGAAGATAGCCCTGAGAAGTTTCTCTTCAGGTGAAGGATCGCTTTCTCCTTTGGGGGTAATCTTACCGATGAGAATGTCACCTGGTTCGATGTTGGCTCCGACTCTTATGATACCGTTTTCGTCGAGGTCTTTGGTCGCTTCCTCACTTACATTGGGAATATCTGAAGTAAGTTCCTCCATACCTCTCTTGGTATCGCGGACTTCCATAATATATTCATCGACATGGATGGAAGTGAAGATGTCCTCTCTGATAATTCTTTCTGAGAGAACGATAGCATCTTCGAAGTTGTACCCTTTCCATGGCATGTATGCCACTTTGAGGTTTCTTCCGAGTGCCAATTCACCACCCTCTGTGCCATAACCTTCGGTGAGTATCTGACCTGCTTCCACTTTGTCGCCTTTTCTTACGATAGGGCAGAGGTGGATAGATGTGCTCTGGTTGGTCTTTCTGTAGAGGGGAAGGGTATAGACTGTAACTTCAGGATCGAAACTGACAAATTTTTCGCTTTCCGTCTGTTCGTATTTGATATGAATCTCACGTGCATCGACATAGACCACTTCACCTTTTTTCTTGGCTACTATCTGAGTCCTGCTGTCGCGAACTACCACTCCTTCAAGTCCTGTACCTACAATAGGGGCTTCGGGCTTGATGATGGGAACTGCCTGACGCATCATGTTGGAGCCCATAAGGGCACGGTTGGCGTCATCGTGTTCGAGGAAAGGAATCAGTGAAGCGGCGATAGAGGCTATCTGATTGGGGGCAACGTCCATATAGTGAACTTTGTCTTTGGTCACTACGGGGTAGTCTGCTTCGTAACGACATTTTATCCTCTCGTCGAGAATATTGCCGTTGTCATCGAGGTTGACGTTGGCCTGAGCCACCATTTTGTCTTCTTCCTCTTCTGCACTCATGTAGACATATCCTTCGGGAGTCATATCTACCACACCCTCATTGACTTTGCGATAAGGGGTCTCAATAAATCCCAAGTTGTTGATCTTGGCATATATACAGAGTGAAGAGATAAGTCCGATGTTGGGGCCTTCAGGGGTCTCAATGGGGCACAAACGACCATAATGTGTATAGTGAACGTCTCTGACTTCGAATCCTGCCCTGTCTCGGGAGAGACCTCCGGGTCCGAGTGCAGAAAGACGACGTTTGTGAGTCATCTCTGCCAGAGGGTTGGTCTGGTCCATAAACTGTGAGAGCTGGCTGGTGCCGAAGAAAGAGTTGATGACTGAAGATAAAGTCTTGGCGTTGATCAAGTCCGTAGGGACAAAGACTTCATTGTCACGCACATTCATTCTTTCACGAATAGTACGGGCCATACGGGTGAGACCTACTGTGAACTGATTGGCCAACTGCTCGCCGACAGTCCTGATACGTCTGTTGCTCAAATGGTCGATATCATCGATGGAGGCTTTGTTGTTGATGAGTTGGATGAGATATCTGATGATGGCGATGATATCTTGTTTGGTAAGAACTCTTGTGTCGGATGGAGTGTCAAGACCGAGCTTGTGGTTGAGACGATAGCGTCCCACCTCTCCCAAGTCGTATCTCTTGTCGGAGAAAAAGAGCTTGTCTATGACATCTCTGGCAGTAGCTTCATCAGGTGGTTCCGAGTTGCGGAGCTGTCTGTAAGTGTAGATGACAGCCTCTTTTTCGGAGTTGCAAATATCTTTTTGAAGAGTGTTGTAGATGATGGCGTAGTCGCTGGTATCTACATCTTCTTTGTGAACCAGAATGGTGCTCACACCGCTGTCCAAGATGGGTTGGATGTGCTGTTCTTCGAGAACGGTCTCACGGTCCACTATGTCTTTATGTCTTTCCAGAGAGTAAACTTCTCCGGTAAATTCTTCTGCGTAGTCCTCATACCATGTGTAAAGGACTTTGGCTGCAAGTTTGGCACCGATGTTCTTCGTGAGGTTGGCTTTGGTCACCTTTATCTCATTGGCAAGTCCGAAGATATCGAGGATATCTTTATCGCTGTTAAATCCGATGGCGCGAAGAAGGGTGGTAACGGGCAGTTTCTTTTTACGATCGATATATGCATACATCACGTTGTTGATGTCGGTAGCAAATTCGATCCAAGAGCCTTTGAACGGAATGATACGTGCAGAGTAAAGTTTGGTACCATTGGCGTGAAGGCTTTGTCCGAAGAAGACTCCTGGGGAACGGTGTAGCTGTGACACCACGATTCTTTCAGAACCGTTGATGACAAAAGTGCCGCGTGGAGTCATATAGGGTATGGTTCCAAGATATACATCTTGAATCGAAGTATCGAAATCTTCGTGTTCCGGGTCTGTGCAGTAAAGCTTCAATTTGGCTTTCAACGGGACACTGTATGTCAATCCTCTGTCGAGACATTCGTCTATGCTGTAGCGGGGAGGATCGATGAAATAATCGATAAATTCGAGTACGAAATTGTTTCGAGTATCCGAAATGGGAAAGATCTCCTGAAATACTTTGAAGAGACCTTCATTGCGACGATTTTCAGGAGTGGTGTCCAACTGAAAGAAATCTTTGAAAGACTTCAATTGGACTTCCAGAAAGTCTGGATAATCGAGAAGGGCTTTAGATGAGGCAAATGTAATGCGCTTATTATTAGCTTTTTGTGACATTTTAGTTGGCTTAGTTGAAAATAAACTTAAAAAAACGACAAAAAGGTTTAGAGCCTGTTAGGACTCTAAACCTGAAAGTATTTCCCTATACTGCGGGAATAGAGTAAGCTTATTTAATTTCAACTTCTCCGCCAGCTTCAGTCAATTGAGCTTTTACTTGTTCTGCTTCGGCTTTGGAAACTTTTTCTTTGATTGGAGCGGGTGCCTTGTCAACAAGATCCTTAGCTTCTTTAAGACCAAGTCCGGTAATCTCTTTTACGATTTTGACGATTTGTAATTTGGCCTGACCTGCAGAGGTAAGGATTACATCGAATGCTGTCTGTTCAGCTGCTGCTGCTGGACCTGCTGCTGCAGGACCGGCTGCTACTGCTACAGCTGCTGCTGCAGGTTCGATTCCGTATTCGTCTTTGAGAACTTTAGCAAGTTCTTGAACTTCTTTAACTGAGAGGTTAACTAAGTCTTCTGCAAATTTTTTGATATCTGCCATGATTTCTAATTATTAAATTGTTTTTAAATTATTTATTCTTTTTCTGATAAGGTTTTGACAACACCTGCTATCTTGCCACCTGCATTAGCTTGTAATGCGGAAATAACATTCTTGGCAGGGGATTGCAACAAACCGATAATATCACCGATAAGTTCTTCGCGTGACTTGATATTGATAAGAGCATCAAGATTCTCTACACCAACATAAGCGCACTCTTGAACCAAAGCACCTTTTAAAACAGGTTTGCCCATCTTGGCTCCGAACTCTTTGATAAGTTTGGCGGGAGCATTGGGGGTGGTGGTAAACATGATAGCTGAAGGACCCTCCATAACTGATATCATGGAAGTGATGGTGTCTGCGGATTCTTGCTTCTCGAGAGCTTTTCTGAAGAGTGTATTCTTAACTACCATGAGTTTGATGTCGTTTTCAAAACAAGCACGGCGAAGCGCTGAAGTATTTTCGGCGTTCAGACCTGAGATGTCTGTGACATAAAAACTGGGAGTCAGCTCTAATTGTGCTATAACTTCACTAATAATTTGTTCTTTTTCCTCTTTTCTCATATCTGTAATTATTATTCAGCAGCACTGAAAGATTTGCTATCAATATTGACACTTGGACTCATAGTGGAAGAGATGAAAACACTCTTGATATAAGTACCTTTCAAAGATTGGGGTTTCATCTTCACGATGGTGTTGAGAAGCTCCTGAGTATTGTCAGCCAACATCTGAGCATCGAAAGAAGACTTGCCAACGGTAGTATGAATGATACCTGACTTGTCCACTTTGAAGTCAATTTTACCTGCTTTTACTTCTTTGACGGCTTTCCCTATTTCCATAGTGACGGTGCCTGTTTTGGGGTTGGGCATAAGTCCACGAGGACCAAGAATACGGCCGATAGGACCTATCTTACCCATCACGGAAGGTGTACAAATGATGACATCTACATCTGTCCAACCACCTTTGATCTTTTCGATAAAATCATCTAACCCAACGTGGTCTGCTCCGGCTTCACGAGCTTCGGCTTCTTTGTCGGGTGTACATAGAACCAATACGCGGGTCTCTTTACCTGTACCGTGAGGAAGAGTCACGACGCCACGTACCATCTGGTTAGCCTTACGAGGATCTACACCCAAACGAATGGCCAAATCTACTGAAGCATCAAATTTGGTAAAGGTCATATCCTTTACTATTTGGCAAGCTTCCAGCAGTTTGTATTGTTTGGAATGATCGACTTTCTCGACAGCTACTTTTTGATTTTTAGTTAATTTACTCATAGCGTGTGATTATTTGACATCGGCAGGAAATGTTCCCTCGACAGTGATACCCATACTTCTTGCAGTACCCGCAACCATACTCATAGCAGATTTGAGGGTAAATGCATTCATATCAGGCATCTTGTCTTGCGCAATAGCCTTTACCTGATCCCAAGTGATAGAGGCCACCTTATCTCGGTTGGGCTCTGCAGAACCTTTAGCCACCTTGGCAGCTTCTTTGAGCTGAACTGCGATAGGAGGCTGTTTAACGACGAAAGTGAAAGATTTGTCACTATATACAGTGATAATCACAGGAAGCACTTTGCCGGCTCTGTCCTGGGTACGGGCATTAAATTGTTTGCAGAAGTCCATAATGTTCACACCTTTGGAACCTAAAGCAGGTCCTACTGGGGGTGATGGATTGGCTGCTCCGCCTTTGATCTGCAACTTAATAAATGCGGCAATTTCTTTAGCCATAATGATTGATTTTTATTCTTTTTCTACTTGAACAAAATTGAGCTCCAGAAGGGTCTTTCTTCCAAAGATTTTAACCATAACTTTGAGTTTCTTCTTGTCTTGAAGAATCTCCTCAACTGTACCGTCAAAACCATTGAAAGGTCCATCGATAATCTTTACAGCTTCTCCTATCAGGAAAGGGGTGATATTCTCCTCCTCCTGATCGAGCAACTGATCGACTCTGCCGAGGATGCGATTGACCTCAGACGGTCTTAGGGCGACAGGTGTTTTGTCTTTGTCTTGTCTTTCTGTCAGAAAACCTGAAACGTGGGGCACGTCTTTGATGATGTGTTGCAATTCTCCTGTCAAATGGGCTTCAATGAGTATGTATCCTGAGAAATAAATCCTCTCGGTGCTCACTTTCTTGCCATTTTTTACCTGGAAAATCTTCTCGGTGGGGATTAATACCTGAGATACAAGGTCACCGAGATTAAGTCTTTTAATCTCGTTTTCGATGTATTCTTTGGCTTTCTTCTCCTTACCGCCTGCAGCACGTATCACGTACCACTTTTTGGTTAATTCGGCCATAATCAATACAAAAGATTATAAATACCTGTCATCATACTTCTGAAAGCTAAATCTACCAGAAATACCATGACTGCTAAGATCGCCGAAGCTACCATTACTATGATAGCCGAGGACTGCAATTGCGACCAAGTCGGCCAACTGACTTTTTTGGTCAGCTCGGTGTAAGACTCTTTTACGTAAGAACCAATTTTGCTCATCTTTAATAAATTGTCAACTCCAACGATTGGAAGCATCGTCTTTGTTGGATTAAAACCGTCAATACGTAACTGTTGACGGTTTCGCAGGGAAAGAGAGATTCGAACTCCCATCAATGGTTTTGGAGACCACTATTCTACCCTTGAACTATTTCCCTCTTCCGTCTTAGTCAAGAATCTTAGTTACCTGACCAGAACCTACTGTACGACCACCTTCGCGGATAGCGAAACGGAGACCTTCGTTAAGAGCAACAGGGTAGATAAGATCTACAGTGATGTTAACGTTGTCACCCGGCATTACCATCTCAACGCCTGCAGGAAGTTCAATCTCACCTGTGATGTCAAGTGTACGAATGAAGAACTGAGGACGATATTTATTGTGGAAAGGGGTATGACGGCCACCTTCGTCTTTCTTCAAGACATAGATGGAAGCCTGGAATCTCTTATGAGGAGTGATAGTACCCGGATGGGCAATTACCTGACCTCTCTTAATCTCTTTCTTGTCGATACCACGGAGAAGAAGACCTACGTTATCACCGGCTTCACCTTCCTCAAGAATCTTGCGGAACATTTCAACACCTGTAACAACTGACTTTTTGGGTTCTTCACCAAGACCAATAATCTGAACTTCATCACCTGAATGAACGATACCGGTCTCGATACGACCTGTAGCTACTGTACCACGTCCTGTGATGGAGAAGATATCTTCTACAGGCATCAGGAAAGGCTTTTCGTTATCACGTTTAGGAATGGGAATATATGAATCAACTGCATCCATAAGTTCCAATACCTTAGCTTCCCACTTGGGATCTCCATTGAGAGCACCAAGAGCAGAACCGCAGATAACAGGGGCATTGTCGCCATCAAATTCGTAGAAATTGAGAAGTTCGCGAACTTCCATCTCAACGAGTTCCACCATCTCGGGGTCGTCAACGATATCTACCTTATTGAGGAAAACGACTATCTTGGGCACGTTCACCTGACGGGCAAGAAGAATATGTTCACGAGTCTGAGGCATAGGACCATCGGTAGCGGCTACTACAAGAATGGCACCATCCATCTGAGCAGCACCAGTAACCATGTTCTTAACATAGTCGGCGTGGCCCGGGCAGTCAACGTGAGCGTAGTGACGATTGGCTGTCTGATACTCTACGTGAGAAGTGTTGATAGTAATACCACGTTCCTTTTCCTCAGGAGCGTTGTCAATCTGATCAAATGTCTTGATCTCATCAGCTCTTGTAAAGCCTTTTTCAGCCAATACTTTGGTAATAGCTGCAGTAAGTGTAGTTTTACCATGGTCAACGTGACCGATGGTACCGATGTTTACGTGCGGTTTGTCCCTTTTAAAAGTTTCTTTTGCCATA
>CAYMAX010000060.1:0-8056 GCA_964388595.1 uncultured Muribaculaceae bacterium | reverse complement strand
AATACTCCAACGTAATACTCTGTGAGAGACATATTGAAAGCTCAAAACAGGGTATTTGAAGCAATTGAAAAGTGGTAGTAGTCTTGCAATAGATTGCAATCCTCCGGCTGATATTCTGATTTTCCTTTTCTCTTCCTCCTTCATATTGAGAGACCCATCCTCTTGTGCGTAGGCAGTGGGGCAGTAGGCTATCCTGTACCCTTCTTCAGCAATTTTCATCGACAAGACAAAATCATCGAGAAGGGTGTCTTGTGGCAGGGGACGAAACAAATTGCTGCGAATGGCGTACAATTCACCTGCGGCTCCTACTGTAGAATAGAGCCTCCAGTCCATATTTTTCAGGAAGGATTCGTATTTCCAGTAAATTCCTTCCGAGGAGGCTGCTCCGCTACCAGTCCCAATGGTAACTCTCTTTTCTCCTGCCACACATCCCACCTTGGGATTTGAAAATTGTTTTACAATCTCCGAGATGGCCTGGGGATTGAGCATGGTATTGGCATCAGTAAACACTACAATAGGGCTCTTTATCAGCTTCATAGCATGATTGAGAGCAGCAGTTTTACCACCTCTTTCAGGTTTAAAAATAAGAGTGACTTTAGGTTTATTTACATCTTTATCGAGAAGATATGGCTCCAATAATTCGTTGGTCCTGTCTGTGGAGCCATCGCTGACCCAGCATATTTCAAACAACTCACTGGGATAATCCAATGAGTAATTGTTCTCCATTTTTTGTTGAATGATGTCCTCTTCGTTGTAAGCCGCTATCAATAAAGTGACCTTGGGGAGTTTATCATCCCGCGTTTTGACTTTGGATGGTCTCTTGAGCAACTCTTTGATCTTAACCAATATGGTGACGAGTATCCCGTATCCGAGATAGGTATAGAAAACTATAAAGGCAAAAATCCAGAAAAGAAGTTCAAGTGTAGTCATAATCCAATGCGATATCTTAACAAAATTAACTATTTTTGTCAAAACAAAACCAATAATGAAACAATCTTCGCAAGATGATGTGTCATTAATCACCAGAGAACAATCTTTCTCTATTCGTGGGGTCCTTATCATTCTTATGATACTGGGACATAATACGATACTGATGAGTATCGATCCATCTGTTCTGGAGAAAAAGAATGTCATTTACTATATACTCAATTCCTTTCATACCTATTGTTTCCTCTTGCTTCCATTTCTGTATGGAGGTAAAAAACTTTCCGGACGGTCGATTCTTGATTATTTAGCCAAATGTTATGTCCCCTATACATTTTTCTTCGTGATATGCCTTTGCATATCTTTAGTGCTTGGATATGTTGATTTTAATGCGACAAGGGTGCTGGATGCATTTTACATAGGCAGTTTCAATAAGCTCAAAGCCGCTACGGGATTTCAGTTTGTATGGTTTCTGGGTGCAGCGTTCGCTACCAATATTTTAAGAGATTGTTATTATTCCATAAACAGTAAATACAGGATTCCTGTTTTTATCCTTCTTTGGGTCTATCTTTATGTTTTTGTCCTTGGATATGTCCCGAATGACCCCAAATTTATACCTTTTGGAGTATATGTCGGATTGATTATGCTTCCACTTGGTATTTGCATCAGAGATGTGATAGAAAAACATGGTTTGCATAATAAGTGGGTGACAGCTGTCTCTTCTGTTTTGGCAATTGCTTGTTGTGTAGTAAGTTATCTTGATGTTTATATAGCCAAAGTTCCCGATTACATCTTCATTTTGTTTATGAGGATAATATCTCCGGTATCTTTCTTGATGCTGTTTGCGGCTATTGGAAAAGCCCTGTCAAAGAGCGCTTTCCTTAGAAAAGTAGGAGGGTTGTCTCTCCCTATTTATCTGACGCATGTGATCATCTATAATATCTTGCTGGTATGTTGCAATCGATTTATAGGTCCAAATAATGTTTGGATAGGGATATTGTTGTTTGTGCTGACTTTTGTGGTAAGTTACTTCATCTCACTGTTGCTCACTTCCATACCGGTTATCGATAGGATAATGTTCCCGAAGTCTTTTTTCAGACGTAAGAGTAGGTAACAGATGGTGTGCTAAGGGGCACTATTCCAATACTTTCTTCATTTGTTTTTCCCAGGAGAGGTCTGATATGGAATTACGAATCTCCATGGGGGAGATGTTGCTAATGCGATGATAGAATGCTATGATGTTTGGAATGTCTATAGATGTCTCATCTGCAGGCACTTTCAGAATGTATGGCTTGGTCTCGAAGTCGGAATCTGTCTCGGAATAGATGAATGGGATACCGCGAGCTGCATATTCGCGATTTTTCAGGGTTTTGATATGAGTGATGTTACTTCTGTGACGTGCAAGACTTCCGATGCCTAAATCTGCAATTTCAAAGAGTTCGTCCAACTCTTTGCCTTGTTTGTTGCCATAGAGCTTGACATATGGTTCGAGGTGGAATTGTCGTATGGGTGTGGTTATCTCTTCTTCTTCTATGCGGCTAAAGAAGGCACCGACCAAATGGAAGGTAACTTTGTAGGAAGGCTCATTGCGATAATAATCTGCAAGTCCCTTGATGAGACGGTCGAAGCCGTGCCAATGGTGAATCTCTGCTACCCCTATGAGATTCAGTTGTTTAGATGTGTCGTTAATCTTCGTCTTGAGTGTAATAGCATCGAAATCTATACCGTTGGATATCTTGATGGTAGGGCAACCGAAGATGGTGTCATAGTCAGAAAAAGTAACTATTCTGTAGATGTGTTTGGCAAGTGCTTTTCTGAAACATTTATCGAAGAATAGGTCAATCTTCATCCTGAACAGGAAATATTCCTTGTCGTATGGATAGGTGGGAATCTCCATATAGATTTTGATGCCTGCTCTCTCCAACTTCTTAAACATCCTTATGGTAAATGGATTGGCGTTGTGCATAGACCTGATGTAGATAAAATCTACACCTGATGAGATAATCTCACGTGTAATGCCGGAATAGTCTATCCTCCTTTTAATCTTAGCGATAGTCCCTTTGCCATAGCTGAATATTATCTTCTCATCCAGTTTCCAGACTCTCTCGCCTTCACTTGTCACGTCGTAGTAGCAAAGTTTGATATCGGCACCACATTTCCTAAGCCCCTCTATCTGGTAAGATATTTTTTTGCTTATGCCGTTGTAGGCTGCAAAACCATGGAAAACGAGAAAAATTCCTTTTTTCATACTGACAAAAATAATCAATTATCTTAAGAAATAATTACCTTTGAACAATTATGAAAGATGTAATCTGCATACAGGGGCTGGGATTTGTCGGTCTTGCCATGGCGACAGTGGTTTCAAATGTTCTGAATGAAGATGGCAGTCCCAAATATCAAGTATATGGAGTAGATATTAAAGATAAACAGTCATCCATAGATCTTATTAATTCGGGAGTATTGCCATTCCAGTCCGAGGATAGTTCTTTCTCTCCCAAGCTTGTCAAAGCAGTCTTGGAGCAGAAGAATCTTATCGCCACTACAGATGAAGATGTATATTCAAAGGCATCGGTAGTCGTAGTAGACGTTCAGCTCTCTATTACAAAGGAAGATAAGGACGATTATCATAAGTACTTGCTTCATCAAAGTTCTTTTGAGAAGGCTCTCCACTCTCTTGGGAAGATGATTAAGCCCGATTGTCTGATTCTGCTGGAGACTACTATACCTCCCGGATTTACCAGGAATGTGGCCTACCCGATAATAAAGGCAGAGTTTTCCAAAAGAGGAATTACCACCGAGCCTCTGATAGCTCACTCTTATGAGAGAGTGATGCCGGGGGCAGATTATTTGAATTCCATCTGCAACTATTTCAGATCTTTCTCTGGTTTAACAGAAGAATCATCTCGCAGAGCAGAATCATTTCTTTCATCTATTATCAATACTGTAGATTATCCTCTTTATAAAGAATTGGAGCCTGAATCTACTGAATTGGGCAAAGTGCTTGAGAACTCATTCCGTGCCATGAATATCGCTTTTATCTATGAATGGACACTGTTTGCAGAGAAGATGGGTGTCAACCTTTTCTCTGTGATAGAAGGGATTCGTCATCGCAATTCGCACAAAAATATCATGATGCCCGGTTTGGGAGTGGGGGGTTATTGTCTTACCAAAGATTCTCTATTGGCTTTGTGGTCCAATGACCATTATTACAAATCCTCTTTCGGTCTCCCTTTTTCCATTGAAGCTTTGCGCGTCAATGACAGAATGCCTCTTCATGTGGTGGACCTTATCCGTGAGCGTGAGAGCATAAAAGGTAAAAGAGTGTTGATACTTGGGGTATCATACAGGGAAGATATCGGAGATACTCGTTTTTCCCCCTCTGAGACACTTTACCGCGCTCTAGCTGATGAAGGAGCTATTGTGGAAGTAAACGATCCTTATGTCTCTTCCTGGACCGAAATACCGGATGCTCGCTTCGTAGATGAGTTGAGGGGATATGACGTTTTGATATTTGCCACCAGACACAGAAAATATTTGTCTATGAAAAGAGATGACTTGTTGGATATAGCGAAGGGAACTTCTCTTATCGTGGATGCCAACAATATTATTAATGATAAGAATGCCATGTGCTTGATTGATAATAAAGTACACATTATCGGCGTAGGGAAGGGGCATATCAATAAATTGAGTGACGCATTATGAAAAAAATATTAGTGACCGGTGGAGCCGGTTTTATAGGATATCATATCTCCAATAAACTTTCGGAAGATTCCAACAATGAAGTGGTAATAGTAGATAATCTTCATCGAGGAAGGATGGATTCATTGTTCTCCACATTAATCAGCAAGCCCAATGTCAGATTTGTGAAGGAAGACCTTACCGATATAGGTGCTTTGAAAAAAACCATTTGGGAAGATTTCGATGAGATATATCATTTGGCAGCTATCATCGGTGTCAAGCATTGTATGAATCATCCTGATGAAGTGTTGAGAGTCAACCTGATATCTACTCTAAACATAGTTCAGCTTGCCAAAGAACATCATGTCGGAAAGATAGTATTCGCTTCTACTTGTGAGACTTATGCCGGATGTCTTGACTATGGCATCATCAGTATTCCCACTACTGAAGATATTCCCTTGATGGTCGCTGATACATATAATCCAAGACTCACATACGCCTCTTCGAAGATAGCTAATGAGCAGATGATAATATTCAATGCTCCGGGTCATTATGATTATTCTATTATCAGATACCACAACATTTATGGTCAGAGAGAGGGCTTTGCTCATGTCATCCCTGAAATATTGGTGAGGATAGTCCGTGGAGAGAATCCACTTAAAGTATATGGAGCAGATCAGACTCGTTCTTTCTGTCATGTTTACGATGGAGCCAATCAGACGATAGCAGTGATGAACTCTGACAAGACTAACGGGAAAGTGGTCAATATCGGGGAGACAAATGAGATCACTATCAGAGAATTGGTCGACAGGATGCTTCATATTCTCAATAAGAAAGTAACGATAGAGGATGTGCCCGCCCCAATGGGCTCTGTGCGCAGAAGGTGTCCCGATGTCTCGAGATTGACAAAACTTACCGGTGTAAAATCACAAATATCATTGGATGAGGGTTTAAAGATGACTATTGATTGGTATCTTGACCTTATCAAGGCAGGAGATATTTGGGAATAAATAAGTTAACATGAATAAAAAAGTATTATTTGTAGCTGTCCATCCCGATGACGAGACATTGGGCTGTGGTGGAACGATTCTTAAACACAAAGCGCAAGGAGATGAGATTTCCTGGTTGATAATTACTTCATGGAATGAAGGGAATGCTCTGCACAAGAATCAAGCAGAGATGGATAAGAGGAAGAGAGAGATAGAACAGGTATCCAAAATGTATGCATTTGACCATGTTATCAATTTGGGTCTTCCTGTGATTGAACTCTATTCTGTGGATATTCTTGCTCTCATCCAGAATATAGAGAAGGCGATAGACACCATCAAGCCTGATACGATATATCTGATGTTCAAAAATGATGTCCATTCTGACCACAGAATAGCTTTTGATGCTTGTTTCAGTTGCACCAAGAGTTTCAGAAAGCCTTGGATTAAGAGTATCTATATGTGTGAGACCATATCTGAAACAGATTTCGCTCCCGCTTTGTCGTCAGATAGTTTCATTCCCAATGTGTATGTCGATATCACAGACTTTTTCGCCAGGAAGCTTGAGATACTCAAAGTGTATGATACAGAGTTGATGAGACCCGAATATTCGAGAAGTCTCAGTTCTGTCGAGGCTCTCGCGCGATATCGTGGAAGCAGGGCAGGGGTAATGTATGCAGAGTCATTTATGTTACTTTATGATAAAAGATAGACAAAATGGATAAGATAGAACGGTATTCCATACAGAAGGAAGATAATATTCTCTATGCCATCAGGAAGATGGATGAAAACGGGAAGAAGTTGTTGATGGTATTTGATGGAGAGAAGTTTGCAGGATTGCTCAGTATTGGCGACATCCAGAGGGGTATCATCAAAAATGTCAATCTTTCTGAGCCGGTGTATCAAATAATGAGAACCGAGGTCTCTTTTGCTTCTCCCGAGGATTCCATAGATACGATACGGAAAGCTATCATCAAAGAGAGAATTGAATTTATGCCCATTGTAGATAAGGATAGACTTGTAGATGTCATCTTTTGGGAAGATGTCGTGAAGGAGGATTTATTTACTTGTAAGAAGAAATTCGACCTTCCTGTGGTGATAATGGCAGGAGGTGTTGGCTCCAGGATGAAGCCTCTTACCAATGTCATTCCCAAGCCTCTCATTCCTATTGGGGAAAAAACTCTTATGGAAGACATTATGGATAGATTTATCCGTTGTGGCTCAAAGCATTTCCTTATCTCTGTCAATTATAAAGCTGATGTTATAGAGGATTATTTTAAGGGTCGTTCACAATATGATCTCTCCTTCTTCCAGGAAAAGAAACCAATGGGTACTGCCGGCAGCCTCACACTTATCAAGAGATCGATAAATTCTACATTCTTCGTATCCAATTGCGACACTATCATCCTGGATGATTATTCTCAAATCCTTAAATATCACATTGACAATAAAAACCTTTTGACAGTGGTAAGTGCACTGAAGAGTTTTTCTCTTCCTTATGGCAACATTGAGACCAATGGCAAAGGTTACATTCAAAGAATTATAGAGAAGCCGGAATTGACATTCAAAGTCAATACAGGCATGTATATAGTGGAACCTTCTGCTCTTGATATGATTCCCAAGGATTCATTCTTTAACATCACTGATTTGGTGGATGCCATTATCTCCAAGGGAGGCAATGTAGGCTGTTTCCCTGTTAGTGAGAAATCATGGATAGATATCGGTAATTGGGACTCTTATATCGAAGCAGTAAGAAATTATCGCGACTTCAAAGAGTAGTTTGCTACCATCTCATTGATAATTTTATTTTTCCTCGAAGTCTCTGAGAGAATGTTTGCGGGATTCCCTGCTATGGTTAGTGAGTCTCCAAATGATTTGGTCACTACTGAACCCATGCCGATGGTGACATGGTTTCCTATGGTGATGTGTTCCCTGACTGCAGAATTAATCCCTACCCAGCAGTCACTTCCTATGACAGTGCTTCCGGCAACGACGCAATTGGCGGTGACGATGGTATTGGGACCTATCATCGTATTGTGACCTATCTGGCAGCAATGGTCTATCTTACATCCCGATTTGACGATAGTGGGACCGAGAGCACCTTTGCCAATGGCTACGAATGGGAAAACTTCTACATCGTCTTCGATAATGAGAGACCCCACTTGTGGAAACATAGTAAGAGACCCGTCATCGTGAATCAGAGGACCGAAATCATCTTCTCCGATCTCGCAGGAAGAATGGATATGAACATTTTTTCCGATATAGACGTGGTCGTAAATAGTGACTCGACTCTCTATGACACTGCCTTCACAAATTGTGCATTTGTTGATAATGCAGTAGGGACCAATAGTGACTGAGGGGTCAATCTCTGCATATGGAGAGATAATGGCAGTGGGGTGGATGCGTTGAGAAGATAGGGAGTGGTCGACTATTTTGAAACGATTAATGATGTTTGCAAGTTCAAATTT
>CAYMAX010000059.1:0-8063 GCA_964388595.1 uncultured Muribaculaceae bacterium | reverse complement strand
CTTGACGAAAATAACAAATAATACTATGAGACTGATTATTCAACCTAACTACCAAGAGATGTCCATCTGGGCCGCCAATCATATTGCCCGGCGAATCAATCATTTCGCTCCCACTTCCTCCAAACCTTTCATTCTGGGCCTTCCTACCGGATCGACCCCTATAGGGACCTATCAAGAACTTATAAAACTCTACCAAAAAGGGACAGTCTCTTTTAAAAATGTAGTTACGTTCAATATGGACGAGTACATATCCTTGCCTGAAAATCACCCCGAGAGTTATCACTCTTTTATGTGGAATCATTTTTTTAGCCACATAGACATAGAGAAGAAAAATATAAATATTCTCGATGGCAATGCCAAAGACCTTGAAAAGGAATGTGAAAGATATGAGCAGAAAATTTCAGATATGGGACCTATCCATCTCTTTATGGGTGGCATAGGACCCGATGGACACATAGCTTTCAATGAGCCGGGCTCTTCACTCACTTCACGCACCCGTGTAAAATCTCTTACCACAGATACCATCATCGCCAATTCTCGTTTCTTCGACAATGACATCAACAAAGTTCCCAGACAAGCTCTTACTGTGGGTGTAGGGACAGTGATGGATGCCCTCGAAGTGATGATACTTGTCAATGGTCACAACAAAGCACACGCCCTGTGTGCAGCGGTAGAAGGCGGAGTGAGCCATCTGTGCACGGTAAGTATACTTCAAATGCATCCCAAAGGGATTATCGTATGTGATGAGGATGCTACTGAAGAGTTGAAAGTTGGGACATACAGATACTTCAAAGATATAGAAAAACTATAATTGCCATGGATAGGAAACAAGCCATCGATTCGTTGAGGAAAGTGCTTGCAGAAGATGATATCTCTGCAATGATTATCCCTTCCAACGACCCCCATTTTGGGGAATACATACCCGATTATTATAAAACCCGTGCCTGGCTTTCAGGATTTACCGGCTCTGCCGGGACACTGGTGATTACCATGGAAAAAGCTGCATTGTGGACCGATTCCCGCTACTTTATTCAGGCAGAGAAAGAATTGAAAGGGACAGATATTGAATTGATGCGTTTGAAAATGGAGGGGACACCATCCATACCGGAGTGGCTAAAAGCCAATCTTGAAGATGAATCTATAGTGGCTATAGACGAGAATCTCTATTCATACGCCGACTATACCGCCTATGTAGATGCTCTCGCTCCGCTGACCCCCACTCTCATAGAAGATCCCTTCTCCAAAATATGGAAAGGCCGTCCGCCTCTTGAGTTCAATCCCATTCGTTTCGTCCCTGATGATATCTCTGGAGAGAGTATATCATCCAAACATCATCGTCTTTGCGAGAAATTGAGCGGTCCCATTCCCTTTGTCTACATCATCACTGTACTCGATGAGATAGCCTGGCTCTTGAATCTTCGTGGCACTGATGTAGAATACAATCCTCTCTTTCTATCTTATGCCATAGTTACCCCGGACAAGATAAGAGTATTTCTCCGTCAGCAGCTCCTTTCCCCTGAAGCTATGAGCAATCTTTGTAAGAACGGAGTAGAAATAGATGATTATGAGAATTTTACAGATGAATTAAAACTCATTCCACCTCAATTGGTGAGGATATTTTCATCAGAGCATATATCTGCCAAAAACTTCTTGGCAGCGATGGAGAATATCTACCAACCTCCCGTCTTTGCTCCATATATTTCGGACCCGACAGTCGGGGGTACTCTCGCTATGATGAAGGCCATAAAGAACGAAGTTGAGATAGAGGGCTTTCGTAAAGCTTATGCTCAGGATGCCATCGCCTGGGAGAAGATAATAGCATACATACAGGAGCATAAAAACGATGGGATAAACGAATTCCAAATCTCCCAAAAACTCATAGAGTATAGAAGCGAGTGTCCCGATTATCTCGGGGAGAGTTTTGAACCTATAGTAGCCTACGGACCCAATGCAGCCCTTCCACATTATAGTGCCACTTCTCCGGAAGATGCTTCAGTGATTCGTCCCGAAGGCTTTTTATTGATAGATACCGGTGCACATTACACTTTTGGTACTACAGATACTACCCGTACCATCCCCCTTGGTCCCATCACAGAGGAGATGAGGGATGACTACACGAGGGTGCTCAAAGGGATGTTGGATATGACGATGGCCAAATTTATCAAAGGCATGCGCGGATGTCTTCTTGACATCATAGCGAGAGGTCCCATCATCAATTCGGGCAAAATGTATTGGCATGGTACATGTCATGGTATCGGACACAATCTTTGTGTGCACGAAGGGCCGCAGAGCATAAGAATGGAAGAGAATCCTGTTGCCATGGCAGCAGGGATGGTTATCTCCAATGAACCTGCCGTCTACGTACCGGGGCAATACGGCATTCGCCACGAAAATACACTTCTTACAGTGCCTTTCGTGGCGAACGAGTATGGAGAATTTTTTGGTTTCGAAACCTTAACAGATGTGCCTATCGAGAGGTCTGCCATCAATTTCGACCTTCTCACCCGAGATGAAATCTCTCTGCTGGAGAAGATGAAATAGAGAGGTGACTATCTGCTGGCGTTCTGCTGCTGTTGCTTGATTTTCTTATCCAAAGGAATATTGAGCTCTTTCTTGACAAGATCAGATACGTTGATACTTGCAGCTTCGTTGATATATGGAATCCCTGTGGAAGAAGTATCGAAAATGTAGGTAAACTTATATGCTTTTCCCACTTTAATCACAGCTTCTGTGGCTTTCTGAGAGATAGGAGAGATAATCTCCTGTTGTTTCTGCTGAAGGTCGGACTGAGCACTGGTCTGGAATTGCTGAAGTCTCTGTTCCATCTCTTGAAGTTCTTTGCTTTTGGCTTCCAATACTGAAGGAGTCCAATTGGCACTCATCTGCTGGTAAGTATTGTACTTGGTCATAAATTCATTTTGCATCGAAGTAAAAGTCTCCTGAAGGTCTTTGCTGTATTTATCCAAAACTACGAGAGCTGAATCCATCTCTGACATCAGATAAACGATCTCCTGCATATTGACATGCCCAAATTTGAATGATTCCTGAGCCTTTATGACAGGTGAGGCAGCAAAGAGCAAAGTGAAAATTAAGATTGCAATTTTTTTCATTGTGTTATTTATTATTGATAGTTGTTTTATAATTATCGGTGGACAAAGGTAAAAAATAATTCTATTAAAACTGTTGACCTATGACGAAATGGAAATTGGACCCGCCTCTCTCTTTGCCAAGTACAGGGTCAAATCCCCATCCCCAGTCTACTCCGAGCAGTCCGACCATAGGAAGCATCACCCTGACGCCAACTCCGGCTGACCTTTTAATCTGGAAAGGATTGAATTGCCGGATGTCTTCCCAGCAGTTACCTCCTTCGAGAAATACGAGTGCGAAAATGGTTGACTGCGGCTGAAGGACGATAGGATATCTGAGCTCGATAGTGAATTTGTCGTAGACATGACCGCAATATACTCCGTTGGAGTTCATAGGTGTAAGAGAGTAGTTCTCGTAACCTCTGAGTGATATGATTTCAGAACCATAAGTATTGTACCCTGACATACCATCTCCTCCCACCTGATAGCCTTCAAAAGGAGAATATCCAAGCTTCCTGTTGAAAAATCCCAGGTAACCAAACTGAGCCCTTGTCATTAGGACCAGATCTCCCACTATCTTGGTGTAAAGAGCACCCTTGAATGTCCATTTATGATACTCTATCCAGAGATATTTCTGCTGGTCTGTCATAGATGCATAATCTGTGTCGGGGCTTCTGAAAGCAGAGTAGGGTGGAGTGATCTGAAGAGAAACAGTGAAATCAGACCCCTGACGAGGGAAAATGGCCTGGTCGGTGGAGTTACGGTTGAGAGAGATTTTGTAACTTATGTTATGAGAAAGTCCTGTTGAGAAAAGGAAGTTGTATGCCCAGTTGTTGAGGTGATATGATTGCCAACTAAGCTCGTGGTAAAGAGTGAAATAGTTGTCAGGCCATTTAAGACGGCTACCTATCCCCAAAGCTGCTCCGAAGACCTCCATATATTCATCAGGATTTTGGTAGAAATAATATGAGTTGGTCTGACGGGTGTAATATCCTGAGAAATTGAATGAAGTAGGCTTTTTGCCAAAAAGCCAGGGCTCCACGAAATTGACGGAAGCAGCGGTGTAATAGGTACCATTAGTCTGGAATCTGAGGGAAAGAGTCTGTGCGTCTCCAAGAGGTACCGGCTTCCAGGCACCTTTCTTGAAAAGCCTTCTTAGGGAGAAATTGTTGAAACTTACTCCTACCGTACCCACAAATGAATATCCACCCCATCCTCCTGAAAGCTCAAGCTGACTGTTGGGCTTCTCGGCCACATTGTATGTGATATCTACAGTATTGTTGAGAGAATTGGGAATGACTGAAAAGCCTCTCGAAGGGTCTGTTGCGTGTTCCGGGTCGAAGTTGCCCATAGAGGCAATCTCTCGGATGGAACGTTCCATATATGATTGGCTGTAGAGATACCCGGGCTTTGTGAAAACTTGTCTGCGGACCACTCTCTCGTTGGTAATAGTATTACCGGTGATGATTATCTTGTTGAATGTAGCGGGCTTCCCTTCGACGAGTCTCATCTCCACATCGACTGAATCGCCCACGATATTGGTCTCCACAGGCATAATGTTGAAGAAAAGATATCCTCTGTCTGTGTAGAGCGACCTGATGTCCATATCTTGCTTTTTAGGGTCTCCAAAAAGCCTTTTCTCCATAGTGACTACATCATATATGTCGCCCGACTTGATTTTCAAGACACTTTCCAACTCATCTGATGTATATAATGAGTTCCCTGTCCAAGTAATGTTTCGGAAATAATATCTCTGTCCCTCGTCTATCACGAATTTAATGCCCATTCTCCCCTCTTCGATATAGTACATGGAGTCTTTCACCAGTTTGGCGTCACGGAAACCATGTTCGTTGAAAGCAGTGATGAGCGACTGCTTGTCGTTTTCATACTCTTTCTCATTGAATTTCTTGGAATTAAAGAAGTTCCTCAGCCTCATGTCTCGCGTTTTCTTCATAGCGGACACGAGTTTGTTCTCTTTCACATGGTCATTGCCTACGAAAGTTATTTTCTTGATTTTGACCTTAACACCTCTGTTGACGTCGAAAGTTACTTTGACCGCATTTTTGACAAGAGAGTCATTCTCCTGCAATACATTGACTTTACAATTGAGAAATCCCTTCTCTTTGTAGTAACTTTTGATGACACCTGTAGAGGACCTTATGACATAATCGGAAAATTCTGTCCCTCTTCTCAAAGAGAGTTTCTCCTGAAGGTCTGTTCGTTCCGAATTCTTAACACCGCTAAAACTCCATCTCGATACTCGCGGTCTCTCCTGCAGACGAAGCATCAGGAAGACTGTATCTCTGTCGGCTGAAAGGGAATCGATGTTGAGAGAGACATCGGAGAAGAATCTTTGCGCCCATATTCTTTTGACGATAGATGCTGTCTGATCGCTCGGAATAGTGATTTCCTGCCCCACTTGAAGTCCTGTCAGAGAGATAAGCTGCTCCTTGCCGAGATATTTGATGCCGACTACATCAACGCCTCCGATAATATACTTTCGGGGCTTGTCGTAATCAACTACGATGTCGTTGGTATTTGTGCGCTCCTGTGCATATACAAATGCAGGAATCAGAAGAAGAAGTAGGAGGAATAGCGCTTTAAAATTCATTAGTGGTAATTGAAACTGCAAATATACTTATTTATCATTTAGTTGCTCCTCAGTCTTTCCAAATCTTCTTTGACGGGAATTAAAATCGCAAATTGCAAGTTCAAACTGCTTTCTGCGAAAATCGGGCCAAAGCACATCGGTAAAATAAAATTCAGTATAGGCGCATTGCCACAGCATATAATTACTAATTCTCTGCTCTCCACTTGTCCTGATAAGAAGTTCAGGGTCGGGAATGCCGGCCGTACTCAGACAGCTCTCAAAGCTTTTCGTAGTATCTTTAGAATAAAGCTCTGCAGCTTGCAAAATATCCCATCTGCCACTGTAACTGAGAAATATCACAAGTGTAAGCCCTGTATTGGATGATGTCTCTTTGGTCACCTCATCTATGTGATGGATGAGATTAGCAGAGAGTTGAGAACGGTCACCTATCACCTGGAGACGGATATTATTCTTTTGAAATGTAGGTCTTTCATTGATGATGCAGTGTGCCATAAGCTCCATCAGATGAGAGACTTCTTCTTGTGGCCTGTCCCAGTTTTCTGTCGAAAAAGCGAACAGACTGAGATATTTGAGTCCTATCTCTGCGGCATATTCGCAGCAGTCTCTCACACTTTCAACACCGGCATAGTGCCCTTCGATTCTCGCTTGTCCGCGTTGCCTGGCCCATCGGCCGTTGCCATCCATAATGATGGAAATATGTGAAGGAAGAGTAGAAAAAGTCATAGCGATAATATTACGAGTTGTTTCTTTTGTCCTCTCCCCATAGAAGTTTCTCGTGAAGAGCCTGAAAGAAATTGGAATCTGTGAAAGAGACAAATTGCATTTTGAAATCTGCGAGTGAGAGACGTATTGGTTTCTCTCCGTTGATAGT
The DNA here is from genome assembly GCA_964388595.1 of uncultured Muribaculaceae bacterium. Lineage (GTDB taxonomy): Bacteria > Bacteroidota > Bacteroidia > Bacteroidales > UBA932 > CAYMAX01. Next base: position 1,495 of record CAYMAX010000059.1, on the reverse strand, counting down.
GAATGAACGATTATCTACAGAGACTACTGCAGGATGATATTTGGAGTGGATAAGAATCTCCATTTGTGAATCGGAGGGGACGATAATGGGGCGGACATTGAGATTGTGTGGAGCCACAGGAGCGATGATAAAGACATTGCTGCCGGGAGCCACGATGGGGCCTCCCACGCTCAAAGAGTATGCTGTACTTCCTGTGGAAGTCGCTATCAAAAGTCCGTCAGCCCAATATGTAGGAATCTCCATGCCATTGACCTTCAAATCAATGGATATCATATAAGGGTCCCCTCTCTGGATAGAAATCTCGTTGAGGGCAAATGGGTAGAATTCTTCTGGAAGATTTTCTGATACTATATTGAGAATGGGCCTGGGGTCAATTTTGAATCGGGAATTGACCAAAGAACTTATCCATTGATTGGGATTATCCTCAAGCACCCGCGCAGTAGTGAGAAATCCCAAACGGCCGAAATTGATTCCTGCCACAGGAATATTGCGATCGCGAACAAATGTAAGTGAATTGAGGAAAGTTCCGTCTCCGCCAAGGGCCAGAAAGAGAGAGATGTCACTGGGAAGGTCAGAGTGGGAAGAAAAGCTGTCGTCGCTATCTTTCAGCCCTTTGTAAAAGCACAAAGAGACATCTGGGTGGGAGAGTAACGAGTCGATAAGAATGTTTAATTTATTTTCCCATTTGGGGTCGAGGTCCTGTCCGTATATCGCTATATGTTGTCTCATATTGAAAACTGCAATTCTATTGCAAAGATGTATCAAATTTCTCTGATTTATGTATACTTTTGCCAAAAATACAAAGTATCATGACCAGATTGAGTGTTAATATAAATAAATTCGCCACCCTTAGAAATGCAAGAGGAGGCAATCTCCCCGATGTCCTGAAAGCAGCCAAAGACTGTGAACGTTTCGGTGCCCAGGGTATCACTGTCCATCCCCGTCCCGACCACAGGCACATAAGATATGAAGATGTATTGAATCTTGCCCCCATATTGACGACCGAGTTTAATATCGAAGGCAATCCTATCCCCTCATTTATGAAATTGGTGCTCAAAGTCTCTCCTGCCCAGGTGACGCTGGTCCCGGACAGTCACGATGTGGTCACTTCCAATTGTGGATGGGACACCATTCATCACAAAAAATTCCTTACCAATATCTGCAACACTCTCCATCAACATAACATCAGGGTATCCATCTTTATCGACCCTGTGCCGGAGATGATAAAAAACGCCGCTGATACCGGATGTGACAGGGTGGAACTATACACTGAAGCATACGCAGCCGGGTATAGTGATAACAGAGAGCGAGCCATCGAACCATACGTGATAGCTGCCGCTGAGGCGACACGCTGTGGACTCGACCTCAATGCCGGGCACGACCTCAATCTTGACAATCTGAGGTATTTCAGAGAGAACATTCCGGCCCTTAAAGAAGTCTCCATAGGACATGCACTTATCTGTGATGCCCTTTATCTCGGACTTAAAGAAACTAT
>CAYMAX010000058.1:0-8178 GCA_964388595.1 uncultured Muribaculaceae bacterium | reverse complement strand
TAGCTCAGTTGGCTAGAGCGTTTGACTGGCAGTCAAGAGGTCAGGGGTTCGACTCCCCTAATCTCCACTCTCTTCAAATCATCTATGATAGATAAGGCAACAGTAGACAAGATACTCGACGCGGTAGAGATAGTCGATGTGATAAACGATTTCGTCTCTCTCAAAAGACGGGGTGCCAATTATATAGCCTGCTGCCCTTTTCACAATGAGAAAACTCCTTCATTTTCTGTATCCCCATCGAAAGGCATCTTCAAATGCTTTGGCTGCGGTAAGGCAGGGAGTGCTGTCACATTTATCATGGAGCATGAACAGATGACCTATGTGGAGGCTCTTAAATATTTAGGTAAAAAATATGGCATAGAGGTTCATGAGAAGGAAGAGACTCAGGAAGATGTAGCTCAAAGACTCAGACACGAATCATTGCTTGCAGTATCTGAATTTGCAAGGAAATTCTATTCTGACTATATGATGAATACAGACCTGGGACGTGCTGTGGGTCTCTCATATTTCAAACAGGAGAGAGAGATGAAGGAGGAGACCATCGAGACATTTGGATTGGGATATGCTCCCAATGCCAAAAGTGCTTTCGCTGATGCTGCCCTCAAAAGTGGATATAAGAGAGAATTCCTTTTAGCCACCGGACTTTGTATCGAGAGGGGAAGCGGTGAATTGGTCGACAAATTTTATGACAGAGTGATGTTCCCGATTCATTCTTTGAGTGGCAGGGTGATTGCCTTCGGAGGAAGAACCCTGATGACCGACAAGTCTGTAGCCAAATATGTCAATTCTCCCGAGACCGAAATATATCACAAAAGCCGTTCTCTATATGGTTTTTTCTTTGCCAAATCATCTATTGCACGGCTCCAAAAGTGCTATTTGGTGGAGGGCTACACAGATGTCATCTCGCTTCATCAGGCAGGTGTGGAAAATGTTGTTGCTTCTTCAGGTACCTCTCTGACCATAGACCAGATAAGGCTCATTAAAAGATTTACCCCCAAGGTGACAGTGCTCTACGATGGCGATTCGGCCGGTATCAAAGCCTCTATCAGAGGTATTGATATGTTGTTGGAAGAGGGGTTGGAAGTGAAGGTGGCGCTTTTCCCCGAGGGGCACGACCCCGACTCTTTCGCCCGTTCTCACACACGTGATGAGATAGTTGATTTTCTCAACAATGCCGAGACTGATTTTATCAATTTCAAATATGAACTTCTCTCAGAGGATATTGCCAAAGACCCGATAAGAAAGGCAGAGCTTATCAGGGAGATAGTCCGCACCATATCTCTGATTCCCGACAGGATAGTAAGAAGTGTCTACATAGAAGAAAGTTCTCGCAAACTCGATGTCAAACAGGAGATCATGGCTCAGGAAGTGGCCAAGATGCGTAAAGAACATATCATCTCGGGAGAGTACGAAAGACGCAGAAGTCAGGAAAGAGAGGAGAGGCTTAAAGAGGCTGACCTTTCTTCGCTCGAGGCCATTGCCCCTGAAGAAAATGACGCAGGGACGACATCTCCCATCTCACAGACTGACAATGAGATTACCAATCAGATTCTTCAGCCCATCGAGAAGGAATTGCTCTATTATCTTCTCAAATTCGGAGAGAACATCATCCATTTTGAAGAGCATCAATCCTATGGAAGCGCACAGCCTGTGATGAGCATTACAGTCTCTCAATACATATCTTCCGAACTTGCCAATGATGATCTCGAGTTTCAGAATCCACTCTATAAGAACATCTTTCAGAAATACTACTTATATCGTGACGAAGAGTTGAAAGAGGGTGGAGAGCATAACAAAGAGATTCAGAATAAAATCGAACGTCGTTTCATAGCAAGCCCTGATGAGACTCTCACCAAGGCTATACTTGACATCATTTATGAAGAGTATACCATCAATGTCAAGAAATATCGGGAAGCTATGATTCCGGAAGAAAATGTGCTTCACATCAATGTTCCCAAAGCTGTCCTGATATTCAAATCCAAAATCACCGAATATACCTACAATATAGTCACAGAGCAGCTTGCCAAGGCACAGGCCGAGGGGGATACAGAGACACAGAAGCAACTAATCCAGCAGATTAGAATACTTATTCAGGTGAAAAATGCTTTCTCGAAGGAGCTCAATCGGTTGAACTGATCAGAATACCCTAAATCCAACTGCCTTTTTGGCCAGAGCCAAAGTGGCTGAAGCACTCTCGCGAGCACGCTCAGTCCCTATCTTGACAGCACGATGCAGGTAGTCGTCATCATTATAAATGGCATCAATCCTCTCTTTGATGGGGAGGGTGACTTTACAGATATCCTGAGCGAGTTGCTTCTTGAGGTCACCATAGCGAATGGAACAGTTGGCGTAACTATCCTTGAAGAACTGAAGAGTGGAAGGTTCAGATACCAGGCTCATCAGCATAAACAGATTTCCAATACATTGGGGGGGAGTGCTTCCTGGTGCTGTGGGACCTGAATCTGTAAGGGCTCTCATCACTTTCTTGGTGATAGTCTTCTCATCGTCATATAGGAAAATGCCGTTGCCTTCACTCTTGCCCATCTTGCCGCTTCCGTCCAGACCTGGTACTTTCACAAGGTTCTTTCCGAAATTAAATGCCTGAGCCTGAGGGAAAAGCTCTACTCCATACATGTTGTTAAACCTTTTGGCCAACACGCGGGCTATCTCAAGATGTTGCTCCTGGTCTTTCCCGACAGGGACATAATTGGCGCGATGGATAAGAATGTCAGAAGCCATAAGGACAGGATAGGTAAGCAGTCCGGCATTTACATTATTGGGGTTGAGGCGTACTTTGTCTTTAAAAGAGGCAGTCCTCTCCAATTCGCCCTTGTAGGCAAGCATATTGAGAAGGACATAGAGTTCGCACACTTCGGGAACATCGCTTTGTACGAAAAGTGATGACTTCTCGGGATCAAGTCCCGAGGCAAGATACTCTGAAAGTATAATCTTCACAGATGAATGAAAGTCATCCGGATGTGGATGAGTCGTCAAAGAATGAAGATCGGCAATAAAGAAGAAACATTTATACTGTTCCTGAATTTTCACAAAATTAGTGAGAGCACCGAAGTAATTGCCAAGGTGCAGGTGGCCTGTAGATCTGATGCCACTTAAAACAACTTCCATCTTACTTAGAATTAGTCTTTAACAGCTTTGAGCTTTTCACGTACTTTAGCCTCTATCTCATCAGCGAGCTCTGGATTGTCTTTTAACAGCGCTTTCACTCCGTCACGACCCTGTGCAAGCTTGGAATCCTGATATGAAAACCAGGAGCCGCTCTTCTTGATGACATCATAATCTACTCCGAGGTCAATAATCTCGCCTATTCTCGATATACCCTCGCCAAAGACTATGTCAAACTCTGCCTTACGGAATGGAGGAGCCATCTTATTCTTGACAATCTTGGCACGTGTACGGTTGCCTGTGGCATCTTCGCCATCTTTCAACTGAGTAATCTTACGTACATCTATACGTACTGAGGCATAGAACTTCAGAGCATTACCACCGGTGGTGGTCTCAGGATTGCCAAACATAATGCCAATCTTCTCACGAAGCTGATTGATGAAAATACAGCAGGTGTTGGTCTTGCTTATGTTGGCAGTAAGTTTTCTGAGAGCCTGGCTCATAAGACGAGCCTGAAGTCCCATCTTGGAATCTCCCATCTCTCCCTCTATCTCAGCCTTGGGGGTAAGAGCTGCCACTGAGTCGATGACGATGATATCAATGGCACCGCTTCTGATGAGGTTGTCGGCTATTTCAAGAGCCTGCTCACCATTATCGGGCTGAGAAATCAACAATGTCTCGATGTCAACTCCGAGATTTTTTGCATAAGTGCGGTCAAAAGCGTGCTCTGCGTCAATAATTGCAGCTATGCCGCCAAGCTTCTGTGCCTGTGCTATGGCGTGAATGGCCAAAGTGGTCTTACCACTTGACTCCGGCCCATATATTTCAATAACTCTTCCTCTCGGATAGCCCCCAATCCCCAATGCGTGGTCAAGCGCGATAGAACCGGAAGGAATCGTCGAGACTTCCCAGACAGGCTCATCTCCCATTTTCATAATGGCTCCCTTGCCATAATCTTTTTCAATCTTGTCGAGTGTAGCCTGTAATGCTTTTAGTTTGGCTGAATTAGTACCCGAACCATCTTTTTCTTCAATCTCTTTAGCCATAATATTATTTTTTAAAGTTCTTGCAAATATAACTTAAATAATAGACAAATAATGAAAAATTAAGCATAAAATTTATACCTTTGAAACTCTATGAAAAGATTGCTCGGAAATACTCTCGAAGACCTTAAATTTCTATGCCGCGAGTATGGTTTTCCCTCTTTTACTGCCCAACAGATAGCTCAATGGCTCTACCAAAAGAAGGTACACTCCATCGATGAGATGACCAACATCTCCAAAGAATGTAGAGAACTTCTTAAAAAAGATTTTCAAATAGGAAGAGAGATATATATTGAGTCTGTCTCTTCAGTTGACGGCACACGCAAATATCTTTTTCCTGTAGGTGTAGAGACTGTGATGATACCTGAAGAGGAGAGATGTACCCTGTGCGTGTCATCTCAGATAGGCTGCAAGATGGGATGTAAATTTTGTATGACAGGTCGTTCAGGCTTTCACGGCCAACTCTCTGCAGGAGAGATTATATCCCAAATTATCGATGTCGACGAGCAGGACCATGTGACTAATATAGTTTTTATGGGTATGGGAGAGCCTCTTGACAATTGGCCCAATGTGAAGAAAGCTATAGAGATTCTCACTGCCCCCTGGGGATTTGCCATGAGCCCCAAGAGGATAACAGTTTCGACTATCGGTGCTTCAGGTCTCAAATCTTTTCTCGATGAATGTTCTTGCCATCTCGCCATCAGCCTCCATAATCCATATCCCGAAGAGAGGGCACTTCTCATGCCGATGGAGAAAGCATTTCCCATCGAAGAGACGATAGACCTCATAAGACATTATGACTTCTCAGGACAGCGCAGAGTCAGTTTCGAATATATCATGTTTAGCGGAGTCAATGACACCAAACATCATGCAGACAGACTTGCCATGATGCTGAGAGGCATCGAATGCCGTGTCAATCTTATCAGATTTCACCGCATACCTGATTCGGAGCTCGCTCCTTCCCCCGGACCTGTAATAGATAATTTTAAGAAAAGACTCAATGATGCAGGCATTTTGACCACTCTCAGAGCTTCTCGCGGAGAAGATATTCTGGCAGCCTGCGGTATGCTGAGCGGTCAACACCATAAGACAGTATAACCTTATAAATAACCATTATGAAAAAATTTTGGAAGATTTTCTTCTTATTTATTTTCTTTTCAGGGATATCCTTACAGGCTCTCTCGGAAGATATTCCTGCCGGTGACAAAGGAAAATCCAAGCGCCCCAAAGTGGGAGTAGTGCTTGCCGGAGGAGGTGCCAAGGGGTCTGCTCATATCGGCGTTCTTAAATACCTGGAAGAAATTGGCATTCCAGTCGATTATGTGGCAGGTACAAGTATGGGTTCTATAATAGGAGGTCTCTATGCATTGGGCTATACCCCCATAGAGATGGACTCTCTTATCAGTCATCTCGACTGGTCCGTGTATATGAGTGATGCTGTCAATAGAGCAGATATCTCCTCTGAAGACAAGATAAGAAGGAGTACCTATCTTCTCACAGTTCCATTCAATACACCCGCTTCATTCAAGAAGAATCTGGCGGAGGACAATGAGACCAGAAAGAAGGAGAGGGCATATCGCAAACAGTTACGCGAGCAAAATACCTCCGCTGACAAATCATTCATCAGCTCCCTCCCGAGCGGATTTATCAGTGGAAACAATCTTCTAAACCTTTTCAACAATCTCTGTGTGGGATATCAGGATTCCATCAGTTTCGACAGACTCCCCATTCCTTATGCCTGCGTGGCTACAGATGTAGTGACAGGACAGCAAGTAGTCCTGAGAAGTGGTAAGTTCCCAGAGGCAATGAGGGCAAGTATGGCCATACCGGGTGTTTTTGCCCCTGTGAAGATGAATGGCAAACTGCTTGTGGATGGAGGTATGGTCAATAATTTCCCCACAGATGTATGTAAAGCGATGGGAGCAGACATCATTATCGGCGTCGAGGTATCCACCGGGCTTAAGACTGACCAAAGTCAACTCAATTCTCTCCCCGAACTTTTGGGGCAGTTGATGGGTATCGTCACCATGGGTCACAATGATGCCAATCAAAAGCTCTGCGATGTCTATATTCATCCCGATATCACAGGATATGGTACTATGAGTTTCGATAAGAAAAGTATAGACACTCTCATCCAGAGGGGGTATAATGCTGCCATGGCCAAGGAAAACGAACTTGTAGCACTTAAAGATAAATTGGTGGCAGCAGGTAGAGGTGAAAAACATCTCAATGCACCTCCTGCCAAAAATCTCGATAATGATACTATCTCCATTGCCTCAGTAGCTATGGAAGGTCTCAAACCGAAGGATTCAAGATGGTTGCTCGGTAAGTCCGGATTGTTGAATAAGAAAAATCTCACAGGGGCCGATATCAACAAAGCGATAGCCCTTTTTTATGGCACCAATTGTTTTTCGGCTATCAATTATTATCTTGAAAGGGATCCCAGAGACACTACATCCTATCATCTTGCAGTCAAATTTAAACCTGCAGAACCTCATGTTTTCGGATTTGGATTCAGGTTCGATTCGGAAGAGACCGCTGCTATTCTTTTGAAGGTAGGGTTCAACGAGAAGAAGCTCACAGGTGTAAGGTTCAACATTGCCGGAAGATTGAGTTACAACCCCTGGGCTACTGCAGTCTTTACTGTCGCTTCGAGAAAATTCCCCAAATTTAATATAGGGTACACGTTCAGAAAATCGGAGATGACTCTCTACTACGATGGTAATATGTTTGCCAATACTCACTATTATCGGCACACTGTCGATGTCAATTTCTCAGAATCGCATTCAAGATACATAAGCACTGCCTTGGGCGTTCGTTATGATCATTTTCAATTCACCAGGATGCTTGCCAATGTCACTGACTCTACAAATGGAAAGTTTACCACCGATTATATGAGGTTGTACGGGAGATTTGCCTTCGATAATCTCGATAAGGCATATTTTGCTACCAAAGGGGTAAGATTCTCTTTACGAGGCGAGTGGTTTTTTAAGACATTCACTTCGGGTTATGACGATTATTATGGGACAGTGCAGCTCAATTTCGAATCATTCTTTTCTATGTTCAAAGAGAAACTTACCATCATTCCGCAATTATACTTCAGAACACTCATTGGTCCCATAGCGTCGGAGCCGATAGAATTATATAACTTTATTGGAGGGTCAATGCCCGGGAGATTTTACGAGCACCAATTGCCTTTTGTGGGGAGCAACCATCCTCAACTTCTTCTTGGTGGTTTCCTGTCGATAGCAAGGGTAGATTTTAGGGTAAATGTTCATTCAAAGCACTATTTGAAAGCTATTTGTAACTATGCCAGAAATTCTTTTGACATAAAGCAATTTTTTACAAATGACCTTGTAGGTTATTCTTCCAACTACTGGGGTGCGGCTCTGGAATATTTGTACGATTCACCCATAGGACCTCTCTCTCTCAACGTCAACTGGTCAAATCTTTCCAAGAAAGTGGGTCTCTATGTCAATATTGGCTATTACTTTTAGCAGATGGACGAACTCTCCAGATTGATGTCGCTATGTAGCAGACGCGAATACTGCAGTTACGATATTGCGGACAAACTCAGAAAGAGAGGAGTATCTCCTTCTGAATCGGCCGCTATATTGAAGAGACTCAAAGATGAGAGATATATAGATGACCATCGTTTCGCAGAAGCTTTTGTCCGAGATAAATTCTTGCTCGGGGGCTGGGGCTCCAAAAAGATAGCTTTTTACCTGAAGATGAAGCATATAGACGATGATATCATAAAAAAAGCACTGCTGCAGTTGGACGACGAAAAGGTAGGAGAGAAGTTAAAAGACCTGATCCACAACAAATGGAGGTCGCTGCAGAGAGAGACTGACCTTGAGAAAAGAAAGATGAAAACAATACGTTTTGCGATGGGAAGGGGATATGATTATCCTCAGTGTTGCAAGATACTGAATGAAATAATTAATTAAAATATTATCAGCAGATGGTTACTTTGGAACAGGTAAAGGACTTGCATCAGCGTATCGACACG
>CAYMAX010000057.1:0-8276 GCA_964388595.1 uncultured Muribaculaceae bacterium | reverse complement strand
CCCTTTTTCCTGAGCAGCAGTAATGATAGCTGACTCAGCCTTTTCCCAATTGTCATCGGTCCCGATATACTTTTCTCTGTTAACTTTGTCTCTGAGAGATATCTGTGCTGTAAAATCGGGAAAATTCAAGGTTTTGAAGATATAGAGCACTATGTCTATTACCTTGCAGAACTCCTCTTTGACCTGGTCGGGACGGCAGAAAATATGAGCATCATCCTGTGTAAAACCTCTTACTCTGGTAAGACCGTGAAGCTCCCCACTTTGTTCATATCTGTACACTGTTCCGAATTCAGCAAAACGTAGAGGCAGGTCCTTATATGAACGGGGTTTGGTCTTATATATCTCACAATGATGAGGACAGTTCATGGGTTTGAGAAGGAACTCTTCACCCTCTTGCGGAGTATGTATGGGCTGAAATGAATCGGCTCCATATTTGGCATAGTGTCCTGAAGTAACATAAAGTTCCTTTTGGCCTATGTGAGGAGTGATGACAGGGAGGTATCCGTAAGATTTCTGAACTTTCTTGAGGAACTGTTCCAATCTGTCGCGAAGGGCAGCCCCTTTGGGAAGCCACAATGGAAGACCGGCTCCCACTTTGGAAGAAAAGGCAAAAAGCTCGAGTTCTTTACCAATCTTACGATGGTCACGTTTTTTGGCCTCCTCCATAAGAATCAGATATTCATCAAGCAATTTCTTCTGAGGGAAAGTGATACCATAGATACGGGTCAGCATTTTCTTCTTCTCATCTCCTCTCCAATAGGCACCTGCTATGGAAGTAAGCTTCACAGCTTTTATCATAGAAGTGTCTCTCAAATGAGGACCTTTGCAAAGATCTGTAAATGAGCCATTGGTATAAAAAGTGATGGAACCATCCTGTAAATCGTTGATAAGTTCGCATTTATATTGCTCTCCCTTCTTGGAGAAAGTATCCATAGCCTCTTTCTTGGAGACATCGCGGCGTACGAAATGCTGTTTCTCTCTTGCCAACTCTATCATCTTGTCTTCCACTTTTTTGAGATCGTCTTCAGAGATGGTAGTACCTCCGAAATCGATATCATAGTAGAATCCATTGTCAATGGCTGGTCCTATGCCGAATTTGATACCTGGGTAAAGAAGTTCCAGAGCTTCGGCCATAAGATGTGATGATGAATGCCAAAAAGTTTTTTTGGCCTGTTCGTCCTCCCATTTGTGCAGTTTGAGATGTCCTCCTGTCTTAATGGGACGATCAAGATCGTAGATTTCGCCATCCAGACTGGCTGCTATAATTTCGCTTGCCAATCTTGGAGAGATGCCTTCTGCTATTTCGAAAGGGGTAATACCCTCTTTGAATTGTCTTACACTACCATCTGGAAAAGTTATGTCTATCATATCGTTAGTTATTTTCTTTTGAACCTGCAAATGTATGAAAATTTGTATTACTTTTGTGAAAATTCATTCACAAATAGTTATGAACAATAATTCTCTCTGGTCACTTGCTGCTAAAAACGGAATGATTTTGTCTCTAATTACCATCGTTATCGAGCTTCTCAAGACAGTCGTCACGATGAAACCCATTTGGAGCACATTACTTTCTCTCGTAAAGTTAGGTCTCATCATCTATCTTCTTTACTACTTTATGAAGAAGTATGCCCAGGATAAAGACTATGTCTCCTATTCTGAGTCATTCAGATATGGTTTCTTCCTCACATTTTGCTCTGCCATAGTATGTACACTGTTCTACCTGGTTCTTTATCTGGTTATTGCTCCTGATATCATCGAGACCGCTATGGATACTTTTAGCTCTGTTATGGGCAATCAGTCATTCAATTTTGACTTCGATATGGACCAGTTATCAAGCGTGCTCCCCACGGCTATTGGTTTCTCGCAGCTTATCACATGCACCCTCTGGGGACTGGTTCTCTCAGCTATCGTAGCAAATTTTACTAAAAAAGGGGATATCTTTTCAACCAATTCCTCAGATTCTAAATCGGAAGAATAATGGACCTATCCATAATAATTTCATTGTACAACGAAGAAGAGTCTCTCACTGAGCTTGTCAGCTGGATTGAAGACTCGATAGCATCATCTGATATATCTCATATAGACTACGAGATTATTATGGTCAATGATGGCAGCACTGACAAATCATGGCACATCATAGAAATGTTGGCACAGAAAGACTCTCGCATCAGAGCTATCAGTTTCCGTAAAAATTACGGCAAATCAGCTGCCCTTTTCTGCGGATTCCAGGCTGCTGATGGAGATGTTGTGGTGACTATGGATGCTGACCTTCAAGACAGCCCGGAAGAGATTCCGAAGATGTATAAGATGATCAAGGAAGAGGGATATGATCTCGTGTCTGGTTGGAAAAAGAAAAGGCACGACAATGTCCTGACCAAAAATATACCTTCCAAGATATACAACTGGACAGCACGAAGAATCACCAAAGTGAAGCTTCACGACATGAATTGCGGGCTAAAGGCTTACAGAAATGAAGTGGTCAAAAACATCGAAGTGTATGGAGACATGCACCGATATATACCTTACATAGCCAAAAGTGCCGGCTACACTAACATCGGCGAGACTGTTGTGGTGCACCACAAACGCAAATTTGGCAAGAGCAAATTTGGTATCAGCAGATTTTTCAATGGTTTCCTCGACCTGATGTCGCTCAATTTCCTTTCACGTTTTGGAAAGAAACCTATGCACATCTTCGGGGTGTGGGGTATCCTTAGTTTCTTCGCAGGCTTTGTGATAGCTATCTGGCTCATCCTCGACAAGATTATCAGCCAGATACACGGTTTGAAATTCAGACCTGTCACCGAACAGCCTCTGTTTTACTTGGCATTGGTAGCCGTCATCATTGGCGTTCAACTATTTATGGCAGGATTCCTCGGAGAGTTAATCTCACGCAACAGTCAACAGCGCAACGACTACCACATCAATAAAACCATCAGATAGTTTTATGCGGTCTTGACATCTGCGGCTGGCTGCGACTCCTTGATGTCGGGATGCATCTCTTTGGTCAGCTTGTCAAACTCTGTTTTGGGTATGATATTACAGCTTCCATTGAAAATTGAACCAAGTTCAATACACAATTTACCCGATTTGATGACACCCTTGACTGTAGCACTCGCTTTGAGAGTGGCACATTCCAAAGAATAAATATCACCGTCCACTTTTCCCCATATATCACAATTGGCTGAGGCAAGTTTTCCTTTGATGACGGCATCTTCTCCAACGACAAGTTTGCCTTTGGTATAAATGTTACCGTTTAAGATACCATCTACTCTGATATCTGAAGAAGAGACTATATCTCCGGTCAAAACAGTGCTTTTGGAGATACGACAAATTTCATTTACTTGAGGTGTACTATCCATTTTTGACATATAATAAAATTGTTTGTTGCTTTTATAAATGAATCACTTCGTTGTGAGAGGCTGCAGCAGCTTCCATAATTGCCTCACTCATGGTAGGATGAGGATGTACAGAATGAATAATATCAGTTGCCTTCACTCCGAGATTGCGTGCTACCACGATACCGGACAACATCTCGGTGACATTGGCTCCCACCAAATGGGCACCAAGCAGCTTATCAGTCTGTGCATCTATTAAGAGTTTTACAAATCCATCCTTCTCACCCGCTGCCGTAGCTTTGCCGGACGCAGTGAAAGGGAATTTGCCTACCTTGTATTCTACCCCGCTCTCTTTGAGTGCGCGCTCAGTCTTACCGACTGAGGCAACCTGAGGCGATGTGTATGTGCATCCTGGGATATTATCGTAATTGATGGGTTGGGGATGAAGTCCTGCAATGTTTTCAACGCAGCAGATACCTTCTGCAGAAGCAACATGCGCAAGGGCAGGTGTAGGAATCACATCACCTATGGCATAAATTCCATCCACTGATGATTTATAATACGTATCAACTTTGATTTTTCCACGATTCATTTCCACACCAAGTTCGCTCAATCCCAAATTGTCAGTATTCGGAATCACTCCCACAGCAGACAGGACCTTTTCTGCCTCTATCACTTCAACACCTTTTTTGGTCTCAACAGTAAGTTTGCAAACGCTCTGCGAAGTATCGACAGATTTGACCGAAGAAGATACCATCACTTTGATGCCCATTTTTCTGAATGAACGGCTCATTTGGGCACAGACATCATCATCTTCGAGAGGAAGTACTCTGTCCATATATTCTATCAGATAGACCTCTTCAACACCCATAGAACGATAGAAAAATGCAAATTCGCTCCCTATGGCACCGGAGCCAATCACTGCCAGACTTTTGGGCAAAGAATTGGGTACCAAAGCCTGTCGATATGAAATGATCTTCTCACCGTCTATAGGTGCAAATGGCAGAGAATTAGCTCTTGAACCTGTAGCAATGATGATATGTGAAGCAGAATAGAGATTTTTCTCCCCATTATAAGTTACTTCTACTGATTTATTGCTCTTCAAGGTGGCAGAACCTGTGATAAGAGTAATCTTATTTTTCTTGATAAGATATTCGACACCTTTTGACATATTTGCCGACACCCCTCTGCTCCTCTCGACCACTTTCGAAAGATTCGCTTTGATGTCGCCATTTATCTCAATACCAAATTCTTCGGAGTGTTGAGCATAGTGAAGAGCGTGAGCGCTGGTAAGAAGAGCTTTAGTGGGGATACAGCCCCAATTGAGGCATATTCCTCCGAGTTCGGCTCTCTCTACCATAGCTACATTAAATCCCAATTGAGCGGCCCTGATAGAGGCGACATAACCCCCGGGACCTGAACCAATAACTAAAATATCAAAATTATCCATTATAAATCTTTACCGTGACATTGTTTATATTTCTTCCCTGAGCCGCATGGACAGGGATCATTTCTTCCAATTTTCTTCTCTACGTGGACTGGAGCATTGCTTTTGGCCTCACCTGAATTGGTCACCAAGTCATCTCTGCGTGATGTCTGAAGATTGCTCATATCTGTCTTGCGACGCTGACCTTCCTTCATAGAATCGGGCTCTTGATTGCCACGAAGTGGAATATGAGCACGAAGAAGGAATGAGAGAGAATCCTTGCTGATATTTTCTATTACCTTCTGGAAGAGGTCATAACTTTCGAATTTATAGACCAATAGAGGGTCTTTCTGCTCGTATGTGGCATTCTGTACCGACTGCTTCAAGTCATCCATCTCGCGAAGATGTTCTTTCCAATATTCATCTATCATCAGAAGGGTTATGGTCTTGCTCACACATCTGACAAGTTCCTTACCTTTGGTACGATAGGCCTTCTCGAGATTTAACAGTACTTGCATTATCTTAGTGCCATCACCGACCGGTACTGCAACATTTTCATAAGAAGCACTTTGTCTCTCGTAAATAGTCTTGATGATAGGCCAGGCCTGAGCTATCATCGTATCATTTCGTCTGTAATATTCGGTCTTCAGATGTTCGAACAACTTGTCAGCAATCTGATTGTGAGATGCATCTTTGTAAAACTCCCGGTCAAATCCGGGGTCAATGGAAAGCGACTTCATAACCTCAAGAGAGAAATCCTCATAGTCAAGATCTTTGGCTAAATCGGCCAGAATCTCGCTATAGTCGCCCATCATATTCATCACATCAATATCTATCCTCTCTCCATACAGAGCGTTGCGTCTTCTGCCATATATCACCTCTCTCTGGGAATTCATCACATCATCATATTCCAAAAGGCGTTTACGCATACCGAAGTTATTCTCTTCCACTTTCCTCTGTGCTCTTTCGATAGAACTTGAAAGCATAGAATGCTGGAGTACCTCTCCCTCTTCAAGTCCCATTCTATCGACGATAGATGCTATCCTCTCAGAGCCAAACAGACGCATAAGGTCATCTTCCAATGAGACGAAGAATGCAGATGAACCCGGGTCTCCCTGACGTCCTGCACGTCCTCTGAGCTGTCTGTCGACACGACGGCTGTCGTGGCGTTCAGTACCAATGATGGCAAGACCACCTGCCTCTTTCACTCCTGGGCCCAATTTGATATCGGTACCACGACCTGCCATATTGGTAGCGATGGTCACAGTTCCCGCCTGTCCGGCATTTGCTACAATTTCGGCCTCACGAGCATGCTGTTTGGCATTGAGGACATTGTGCTGAATACCGCGCATTTTGAGCATTCTGCTGAGCAATTCTGATATTTCCACCGATGTAGTACCCACCAATACCGGCCTGCCTGCGTTTGTCAATTCTACTATCTTGGCTATTACCGCGTTGTATTTCTCCTTTTTGGTCTTATATATCAAATCGTTTTCATCATTACGAATCACAGGTCTGTTGGTAGGAATGACGACCACATCAAGTTTATAGATAGACCAGAACTCACCAGCTTCAGTCTCGGCTGTACCTGTCATACCGGCAAGTTTGTGATACATCCTGAAAT
This sequence comes from uncultured Muribaculaceae bacterium, assembly GCA_964388595.1. Classification (GTDB taxonomy): domain Bacteria; phylum Bacteroidota; class Bacteroidia; order Bacteroidales; family UBA932; genus CAYMAX01. The sequence goes on along the minus strand of CAYMAX010000057.1, from coordinate 1,891 downwards.
AATTTTGGAGAGTAATGGTGGCAAATGTCTGAGTAGCAGCTTCCACCTTTACATTTTCCTTGGCTTCGATAGCCTGATGAAGACCGTCGGAATAACGTCTTCCTTCCAAAATACGTCCTGTCTGTTCATCAACTATTTTGACCTTATTGTCAAGAATGACATACTCGACATCCTTTTCAAACATTGCATAGGCCTTGAGAAGTTGGTTGACAGTATGAACTCTTTCAGATTTGAGAGCATAATTGGAGAGGGCATTATCTTTTTTCAGTTGCTTCTCTTCTACCCCTATCTCCTCTTTCTCGATTTCAGAAATTTCACTGCCGATATCGGGGAGAATGAAGAAATCCTTATCATCTATATTTTCAGATATCAGGTCATTTCCCTTATCGGTCATATCGACAGATTTCAACTGTTCATCTATGACGAAATAAAGGTCATCTGTGATAATATGCATCTGCTTATTATTGTCCTGCATATAGAAGTTCTCAGTCTTATTGAGAAGTTGCTTCATACCGGGCTCGGACAGAAACTTAATCAGCGGATTGTATTTGGGGAGACCTTTATGTGCCCTTAGAAGTATTTTGGCTCCCTCCTCTTCCTTACCTTCGGCTATAAGTCTCTTGGCATCCACCAACAACTTGCCAACCATCTGCTTCTGTGCATTGTAGATACGTTCTACATAGGGTTTGTAATTGACAAATTCCTGGTCATCGCCCTTGGGAACAGGTCCTGAAATGATAAGAGGAGTCCTCGCGTCATCTATCAAGACTGAGTCCACCTCATCGACTATGGCATAATGATGTTTCTTCTGCACCAAGTCCTGAGGGTCGATAGCCATATTATCTCTCAAATAGTCAAAGCCAAATTCGTTATTGGTACCGAAAGTAATATCGGCACGATAAGCATTCTTACGACCTTCCGAATTGGGCTGGTGCTTGTCGATACAGTCCACCTTCAATCCGTGGAATTGGTAGAGAGGGCCCATCCACTCCGAGTCACGTTTTGAAAGGTAATCATTGACAGTGACGATGTGTACACCTTTGCCGGCAAGGGCATTTAGGAATACGGGAAGTGTAGCTACAAGAGTTTTACCTTCACCTGTCGCCATCTCAGCTATTTTGCCTTGATGAAGTACTATACCGCCGATAAGCTGAACATCGTAATGAACCATATCCCAGACTATGGGATTGCCACCAGCCACCCATCTGTTTTTCCAAATGGCTTTATCGCCATCTATCGAGACATAATCATGTTTGGTGCTGAATTCCTTATCCATCTCAGATGCAGTCACCACTATCTCTGAATTCTCCTTAAAACGTCTTGCAGTAGATTTCATTATGGCAAAAGCATCGGGAAGAACTTCCAAAAGAAGTCTCTCTATCTCTTCATCTATTTTCTTGGTGAGTTTATCGACATTGGTAGCAAGTTCCTCTTTCTTCTCCGGAGCTATATCTACATCTTCCAACTGTTCCCTGTAAGACTTTTTGAGCTCTTCATCTTTAGATATTCCGTCAGATATAATTTTGCGTACTCTGTCAGTCTCTGCTCGAAGTTCATCATTGGTAAGGGGGTCAATCCTGTCATAGGCAGCCAATACTTTGAGAAGTATCGGCTTGATTTGCTTCATGTCCCTCTCTGATTTGGAACCAAATATTTTCTGTAGAAGATTACTAAGTGGCATATTAATACTTATTAAATCGAATTAGCAAAGGTATATATTTATTGCAATAAAAAAAACGTCGCACCCGAAGGAAATCCTCGAGTGCGACGCATCTTATAAAGCAGAATTAAGCTTCTGAAATAGCTCCGTTGGGACAAGCGTCAACGCACGTACCACAATCAGCGCAAACTTCGGGATCAATTTTAGAAACGTCACCTGCGGAACTAGCTC
>CAYMAX010000056.1:0-8419 GCA_964388595.1 uncultured Muribaculaceae bacterium | reverse complement strand
CGGAGAGCATATCCCACTGTCTGGTCACCCATAAGCGTGATGGTGTCGTAAATCATGCCGTTTTCTGCCCTCTTAACTCTCTTCACCTGCTCCATCTGCTGCTCGATAGTCATATTTTTGTGAATGACACCGATACCTCCTGCTCTTGCTATAGAGATGGCCAGCTCAGCCTCCGTGACTGTATCCATAGCTGCAGATACAAGCGGAGAGTGAAGCCTGATATCGGTAGTGAAATCGGTATCGATATTGACCTCTCGAGGAAGAACTTCGGAACGAGCAGGGACTAAAAGGACATCATCAAAAGTGAGTCCTTCCATGATAGGAGTATTAGTGAGTATCTCCATTATTTGATGGCTTTGCTGAGTTTGTCGTATTGGGCGTCAATAGCTTTTACAAAATCCTCTCCGAGTGTATGGAAAAATGCTTTTGGATTCTTGCTGTCGGGATGATTGATTTTGGCGAAAGTCTCATCTCTTATGGCGATAACTTCATTGATAATATTGAGAATCTTCTCTTTCTTCTTCTCCTCTTTGGCGAAGTTAAGACTTATGACTGCATCTGAAAGAAATTCCTGTGTCAGGAAATCTACGTCTTTTTTAATTACTCTTAAGTTCATAACGATTAGATATATAGTTTGTGTTTTTTCATCCTGCAAATGTAATTATAATTTTTATGGTTTTGTGATTTCTAAAAGATAACTTTGCGGGCGATGTACAAAGACTATATCAAGCTCCATATCGCCATATTGCTGGCAGGATTTACAGGTGTATTCGGCAAGTTGATTCACCTCGACCAGTTTGTGCTGGTATGGTACCGTCTGCTGATGGTGACTGCCATCCTGCTAGTGGTGATGCTGGCCACCCGTAAACTCAAAAAACTCCCTTTCAAAAGCTTCTTAAAGGTGTTTCTGATAGGTACACTCATCGCTTTTCACTGGGTAGCATTCTACGCCTCCATTATGAACTCCAACATCTCGGTCGGGGTGGTATGTCTCTCCCTTTCGGGGTTCTTCACGGCCATCTGTGAACCCATCATACTCAAGAAAAAACTATTCGTCCGTGAACTCCTGCTCGGTGTCATCTCCATAGTCGGCATCATGCTTATCTTCACTTTCGACACCAAATATCGTCTCGGTATCACCTTCGGAATCATCACAGCCCTCCTCGGCTCCCTTTTCACCATTTTTACCAAAAAATGGGAAAACGTCTGCTCCTCTTCCAACATGCTCTTCTACGAGATGCTCTCAGGATTTATGGTACTGATGGTCCTCACACCATTTTATCTGATGATATTTCCCAATGTCACTTTCGCAGCCACCACCCTAGATATCGTCTGGCTGGTGGTATTGGCAGGAGCCTGCACCGTCATCCCTTTCCTCTACCAGATAGAGTGCCTGAAGACCATCTCCGCCTTCACCCTGACACTCTCCTACAACCTCGAACCCATCTACAGCATTCTCATAGCTTTCATATTTTTCGGCGAAGCCAAGGAACTCAATTTCTCATTTTACATAGGACTTTTCCTCATTATAGCTTCGGTCGCACTTCAAAGTGCACTCTCTATTCCAAAAAAACATTAACTTTGGTCTCTCTATGAAACGGGTGATTACCATATTGCTTTTTTCTCTCATTGTGACGGCAATCCACGCCGACAATGACTCTTCCGGACTTAGAATCAGCCTTCTTACCTGCACTCAGGGTACAGGTGATGTGGCAGCCGCTTTCGGGCATACTGCTGTGAGAGTGGTCGATTCTGTCCATCATCGTGACATAGTATTTAATTACGGCACATATAGCTTCGAAGAGCCTCATTTTCTGCTCAAATTTTTAAGAGGCGATCTTCGTTATATGCTTTCCATCAATTATTTCCATCAATTTGTCAATTCCTACAAAAAAGAGGGACGCGGAGTGAGCGAGCAGGTATGCAACCTCTCACCAGGGCAGAAAGCTTCCATCTACTCATTTCTTATGGACAATCACCGACCCGAGAAAAGGTTCTACCTCTATGACTTCCTGATAGACAACTGCGCCACCAGAGTGAGAGACCTCTTCGACAGCAATGAATTCATATCGCCCCACTTCACCACAAATAATACATTCAGGGACAATCTTTACATCTACCTCCAAGATGTCCATTGGCTGAGGTTGGGCATAGATTTACTTCTCGGACAGAGAGTGGACAGGAAAATGACCTACGACGAAGAGATGTTCCTGCCATGCCAGCTTGCTCATCATCTTGCAGAATACTACAACCCCGCCTGCAAAAAGGGGCTGATGGAAGATTCTGTCGTGATTGTACCGGCCAGAGAGAGAAGCGGCAAATGGAGACCATTCTTTAGCTTCATCTCCCAGCCTGTGATGGTCTTCAGCTACATTTTCATCTTCTACCTCATCCTTTTGTTTACCAACAGACGTCTTTTGAGAAAGCTCTCCAATGTGATGTACATACTCTTGGGAGTCTGCGGTGTCATCCTTTTCTTTATGTGGTTTGGCACAAATCACATCTGGACCAAATGCAATTGGAATCTGCTGTGGACCAATCCTCTGTTTCTCGTCCCTGTGTTTCTCAAAGAGGGCAAGGTCAAAGAGTGGGCTATCTACATCCTGTCGGGTATAGCCATTCTCGAAGCCATCTTCATCGTCCCCCTGCCTCAACATCTTAATCTCACCATCATCCCTGTCGCCCTTTCCCTCGCAGTGATGGTCATCGAGCGAATAATAACTTCTAAATCAATACGATTATGATTATTGACTCTGTCAGGAGTTTTGAGACCTACGTCTCCCTCCACCATTCATTCGACAAAGTTCTCGACTTTATCCGTCACAACGACCTGCACACTTTGACTCTCGGCAAACACATCATCGAAGAGGGTAACATCTGGTGCTCCATCGCCGAAAGCACCGGCAAAGGGTTCGAAGTGCTTCCCAAAATGGAAGTTCACGACTCTTTCATAGACATTCATGTGCTGCTCGAAGGCAACGAGACAATAGGCTTCAAGGACAGAGCCCTCTGCCATCTCGACGGAGTGCACTATGACGAAGTGAAAGATGTGGCACTATTTGAGGAGGAGCCCGATGTCTATGTCAATTGCGGACTTGACAATTTCGTAATATGCTATCCCAAAGATGGTCACACTCCTCTTTTGGGCGAAGGCTCCATCAAAAAGGCAATTTTTAAAGTAAGGGTATAACTCTTGGAAAGCAGATACAATTCGTACACAGGTTATTTCAAAAAAACTTATGGGGAACGATTGCAGAAAGTAGTAATCGACTGCGGGTTTACCTGTCCCAACAGAGATGGAAGCATATCAGTGGGAGGATGCACCTATTGCGACAACAGAGCCTTTCACCCGGGATACAGCACTAAAGAGATACCCATCTGCCAACAGATAGAGGAAGGTATCGCTTTTCATAAGGTTCGCTACCGCACGGCAGAGAGATTTCTGGCCTACTTTCAGCCCTACTCCAACACCTACGCCCCACTTTCACGTCTCCGAGAGTGCTATCAGGAAGCCCTCTCCCACCCCAAAATCGCGGGAATAGTCATCGGCACCCGCCCCGACTGCGTAGATGAAGAGAAGCTTGACTACCTGGCAGCCCTCTCCAGAGAGCACATCGTCATCCTGGAATACGGCATAGAATCTTGCTGCAACGCTACTCTTGAGCGCATCAATCGGGGACATACTTTCCAGCAGGCAGTAAAAGCTCTCAATGACACCGCAGATCGTGGCATACAGCAGTGCGCACATTTTATTTTCGGACTTCCGGGGGAGACAAAAGAGCAGATGCTCTCATTTGCACCCATCATCAACTCACTTCCTCTCCATTCTGTCAAATTTCATCAGTTACAGATAGTCAAAGGGACCCGCATGGAGCAGGAATTCACTGCCCACCCCGAAGATTTTGTTCAGTTTTCTCTTGAAGAATATCTCGACTTTTTCATCGATTTTCTGGAGCTCCTCCGTCCCGACCTTTACATCGAGCGATTTGCAGGAGAAGTCCCTCCCCGCTTTGTAAATACTACCCCCTGGGGTCTTCTTCGCAATGTTGAGTTGATTCACCTTCTGGAAGCCCGCTTGAATGAACGTGACTCTTGGCAGGGGAAAAAATGGCAGAATAACAACTCTCAAACATCTCTCGTTTGAGCGTGGGATTGGAAATAATCTTTCGCAGCTCCGATAGCTTCTCTACATTGTGCGACTGAGGCAAAAGAAGCTTCAGATAGCCTCCCTCGGCATATTTCTCCTGCAGATGTTGGCAGAAACGCTGATATTGCTCCTCCTTCGACAGCTCCGGATAATGGTCCAGGCCAAACTCCACTGTGCGGCGTATCACCGTCTCAGGGTCGATATCTCTGTCAGCCTCCGACACTATCATGCCGTAGACAGAGCGCGGTTTGTTTTTTGAAGAAGCCCGGTGGTCCTCGATAGCTTCTTTCATGATCAGAAGCTGCTCGGGAGAGAACCAGGTCTTGAGATTTTTATCTTCCATAAGCATCCTGCCTGAAGAGATGTGGTGCCACTCTCTACCCTCCTTCACTCCCAGGTCGTGATAGGCTGCTATCACATAGACCATATCCTTATCCACATCATAGTATTGGGCCAAATCCATGCTATGGTAGATGACATTATAAATATGATCCGGCCTGTGGGCCGAATCATATTCACTGCTTTGATAACGTGGGAGTACCTCCTTCGTTATATAATCTTGAAGAGTCATATAGACCTTTCGGATAAGTTAGCGACGGGGTCCGCGGTCATCGCGTCTGGGACCACGATGGTCATCACGACCACCATGACCGCCTCTGCGGTCGTCACGACGACCTTCGGGACGAGGCCTGCGTTCAGGCTCTACCCAACCCTCAGGCTTCTCCATCAAAGCCCTGCGGGAGAGTCTCATCTTACCGCTCTTGGCATCTATCTCGAGAAGCTTGACATCGACTTCATCTCCGACTTTGAGTACATCTTCGACTTTGTCTATCTTCTTATAATCAAGTTCGGAAATGTGCAGAAGTCCCTCTTTACCGGGGAGAATCTCCACAAATGCACCGAATTCGAGGATAGATACCACTTTGCCGTGATATACGTTTCCGACCTCGGGAACAGTGGTAATATCTTTGATCCTCTGGAGAGCTGCATCCATCGACTCTTTATTGTCTCCGAAAATGTCGATGACACCTGTCTTATCGACTTCAGTGATAGTGATGGTACATCCTGTCTCCTTCTGAATACCCTGGATAGTCTCTCCACCCTTGCCGATAACGGCACCGATGAAATCTCCGGGGATAATAATCTGAATGATACGGGGTACATTGGGTTTGAAGTCTGCACGAGGCTCTGAAATGGTCTTGAGCATCTCACCCATGATGTGGGCACGACCCTCTTTGGCCTGAGAAAGAGCTCTTTCGAGCACCTCGTAAGGGAGACCGTCCACTTTGATATCCATCTGAGTAGCTGTGATACCATCACGGGTACCTGTCACCTTGAAGTCCATATCTCCGAGGTGGTCTTCATCACCGAGAATATCTGAAAGAATCACATACTTACCTGTCTTGGCATCTGAAATAAGTCCCATGGCAATACCTGACACAGGCTTTTTCAGCTTAATACCGGAGTCCATCAGAGCAAGTGTGCCGGCACATACAGTAGCCATGGAAGATGAACCATTGGATTCGAGAATATCGGACACCACGCGCACTGCGTAAGGGTTCTCCTCTCCAACGGGAACCATCGGTTTGAGAGCTCTCCAAGCCAGATTGCCATGACCAATCTCTCTGCGACCTACACCTCTCTGAGGCTTGGCTTCACCTGTGGCGAAAGGAGGGAAATTGTAATGCAATACGAACTGCTGAGTATCCTGTACGAGAACATCGTCCATCTCCTTCATATCCATCTTGGTCCCGAGAGTCACTGTGGAGAGAGACTGTGTCTCACCGCGAGTGAAAATGGCTGAACCATGAGCACCGGGGAGGCAATCCACCTCACACCAGATGGGACGGATATCTTTCATGTCTCGTCCGTCGAGACGTACTCCCTCGTCTATGATCATACGACGCATAGCCTCTTTCTCCTCGGCATTGTAATATCTGTTGACCATGATGACCTTATCCTCTCTCTCCTCTTCCGGAATAGTCTCGAGAAATTCTTCTTTAAGAGCATCAAAAGCCTCTTCTCTCTCGTGCTTGGCAAGCTGTGACTTAGCTATGGCATAGCACTTGGCATAGCAATACTCATGCACTGCCTTGCGGAGGTCCTCATCATTGGTCTCGTGGCAATAAACTCTCTTAGTCTCCTTGCCTACCTCTTTGGTCAGCTCCATCTGGATTTGACAATGTCTCTTTATCTCTTCATGAGCAAACTTGATGGCATCGAGCATATCCTTCTCACTCACCTCTTTCATCTCTCCCTCCACCATCATAATGTTGTCGAGAGTAGCAGCCACCATAATATCTATATCTGCATTTTTCAGTGCATCGAAAGTGGGATTGATGACAAACTGACCATCTATGCGAGCCACTCTGACTTCAGAAATGGGGCCTCCGAAAGGAATGTCGCTCACTGCAAGTGCAGCAGAAGCGGCAAGTCCTGCATAAGCATCGGGCATAGTCTCTTTATCTGCAGAAATCAGGATTACATTCACAAACACTTCTGCGTGAAAATCATCGGGGAACAGAGGACGAAGTGCCCTGTCCACCAGTCGAGCCACCAGGATTTCTGAATCGGAAGCTCTTCCCTCTCTTTTAAGGAATCCGCCCGGGTAACGACCTGCGGCGGCATATTTTTCTTTGTATTCAACGGAAAGAGGCATAAAGTCCACATCTTCTTTAGCATCTTTCGCACAGCAAACGGTAGCCAGCAACATCGTGTCGCCGACCTTTACAACCACTGAACCGTCGGCCTGTTTGGCCAGCTTACCGGTTTGAACTTCAATGGTCCTTCCATCACCCATTGTGATGGTCTTAGTTACTATATTCATATTTGTTATTAAAAAGTCATAGAAAAAGAGGCTGCCTTTCGACAACCTCTGTCTTATTATTTACGAAGGTTCAACGCCTTCACTATCCCTCTGTATCTCTCGATGTCGGTAGCTTTTAGATAATCCAAAAGACGACGTCTCTTACCAACTAATCTGAGCAATGCCCTCTGTGTGCCATAATCTTTATGATTGGACTGAAGGTGCTCGGTAAGATGAGTGATACGGTAGGAAAATAGAGCAATCTGACTCTCAGCTGAGCCGGTGTCCGTATTAGACTTCCCGTATTGTCCGAAAATCTCCTGCTTTTTGTCTGCTGCAAGGTACTCTGCCATAACTGTAAGCAATAGATATTAAATGTTTTGTCCCAAAATTGGGAGTGCAAAGGTATAGAAATTATTCTATTTACCAAACTTTCATCGAAAAAATAGCCATTGACATAAGTTGTCAAAATGGCGTTGTAGCTTTGTGGGGATTTTGTAACTTCGTCTTTAATTATAAACTTTTAGATATTGAATATGGAAATAATGCAGTACAAGGAAGCCATGATGTGGCTGTCAATAGTAGAGATGGCGGAGAAGGGAGACGAGGAGTCGAAAAAGAGCCTGGAATCGGAGAACAAGCTACGCCTGGAGAGCGGAAGACCAACAGTCCAGGAAGTCCTGAACAACATGATAGAACAGGGCAGAAAGAAGAAAATGTAACATCTGAAAAAAGCAAGGAATCTCAAAAGTTTGAATATTTTATAGGGAGTATCGGAGACTTAGTTAAGTCGTCAAAACTATCAGGAAGCAGATTATTAAAAAAAATCATAGCTCCTGTAAATGAAAGGTTAATTAAGACTCTTAATGGGTTGGGTTTAAAAATAGATGAAAAATATGTTCATACAATTGACAATAGTGGTATAAATCATATTAAAAATCGCCATGGAAGTAATGATAGTGAAAGAGGTCAAATCCCCATTGCTGATAGCGATTTTAATATATTGGAAGATGTTATTATTAATTATGATGAAGTAAAGATCAATAATGAAGCAGTAGTATATTGTAAAAAGTATAATGATGGAACAATAGTCTATGTAGAAGAAGTGAGAATGGGTCGTAAAGAACTTGCCCTAAAGACGATGTATAAAAGAAAAAGTGGTAATTTCCTTGACGAACATCTGAATAAACCGAGTTCACACACGCCCGAAGCGACTTCAAGTTTAAATACCACAATTTCTACCGACAAAGGTAAATCAGAAATTCCGAAAAAGCAAATATCAATCTTTGAAGAAGCTGAAAAAGCTGTTAAAAAGAATGCTATAAAGAAGGCTGAGGAAAAAATAAACACCGAACCTACGCCTGCGCAAAAAGAGGCAGGAAACTATCAGAAAGGACATATTAAACTTGACGGACGAGATGTGACAATCGAGAATCCGAAAGGATCTGTTCGCTCCGGAGTGGATG
>CAYMAX010000055.1:0-8470 GCA_964388595.1 uncultured Muribaculaceae bacterium | reverse complement strand
GACCTACTAAGAATCCTTTGAGAAAGTTAATGAACATGTCCTTGTAGTAATATTGCAATAGCTATAATTGACAAAGATACAATAGTTTGTTTTATTATTGAGTTTTTTATTACCTTCGCCACTATAAATTTTACAATTATTATGGCAAAAATAGAAATTGAAGGTAAATCTTTTGATGTGGATGGAGATGGTTTTCTTACTGACCCTTCTATCTGGGACGAAGAAGTGGCAAAGCTCTTTGCCAAGAGTGACGGAATAGATAATCTTAATGACAAGCATTGGGCTATTATCAAGATTATCAGAGATAACTACCTTGATAAAGGCAATGCGCCGATGGTACGTACCATTTGTAAAGAGACAGGACTTAAGCTTCGTGAGATATACGAACTTTTCCCTCTCGGTCCGGCACGCGGAGCTTGCAAAGTGGCAGGACTTCCCAAGCCTGATGGTTGCGTATAAATAATTTTATCTTTATGGATTGTCATTTTTTCCTCACGACTTGGTATCTGTGGGTCTGTCTGGCATCATTGGCCTTTTGTGTCGTGATGTTTATTGTAAAGTTTATCCATTTGTGTCGTTTGGGAGCTCCCAATGATCTTTCCAAACCTGCAGGAAAAGTGTCAGACGGTGTGGTCTATTCTTGCACCACAGCGATGCTTCCGCAGAATAAAGAATCTGCTTATCTCCATATTCCTACTTATGCTGCAGGGATGATATTTCATATTGGGACATTCCTCTCTCTGTTGACTTTTATATGGCTGATAGTAGCATATTTTATGGGACTTTGGCCTTCTTTGACTCCTTCGGGGACTCTCTCTCTGATACACCATATCATCGCAGGATGTCTCTGTGTAAGTGCTATTTGTGGGATTGCTATCTTAATAAAGAGAATTGCGAAAAGTCAGTTGAGGAAGCTCTCTTCTTTTGATGATTATTTTTCGAATATCATCACTACCGCCATGCAGATAGTTACCATCATTTATTTACTTCTCCCCACGACATCTATCCTGTATTATATCGTCATCAGCATCCTTTTCATCTGGATGCCACTTGGCAAGATCAAGCATGTGATGTTTTTCTTTTTTGCTCGCTTCCACCTCGGATTCTTCTATGGAAGGAGAGGTGCCTGGCCCCCCGCTAAAATCAAATAGTATGATGACTAAAGATCAAATAAATAAAGGTCTGAATGTACTAACGTCCAAAAGGGACTCCAAGCTCGAAACTAATCTCAATTCCTGTGTCAAATGCGGGCTGTGTGCCACCAGTTGTATGTTTTATAAGGCGTATGGCGAAGAAAAGTACATTCCTGCACATAAAGTCAATCTTGTAAGTTCTATCTATCGCAGGTATTGCACTCCTATGGGAAAGATAGCTCCGGCCCTGGTAGGTGCGAAGGATCTTGACCAAAAGCAGGTAGATGAGATGGTAGATCTTCTTTATGGTGCTTGTACCATGTGTGGCCGGTGCGCCAAACATTGCTCCATAGGGGTAGATATTCCATACGTGGTGCGCAAGGGAAGAGAGATGCTGGCAGAGATGGATCTGGTCCCTAAGACATTGCAGGCTACTGTCGATGCCGCCCTCAATACAGGCAATAACATGGCGATTCCTACCGAAGAATTTGTGGACACCATTAAATGGATGGAAGAGGAATTGCAGGACGATCTTCAAGACCCAAATGCAGGTATTTTCCTTGATGTCCCTGACAGGAATATCTTTTATACTCTCAATCCGCGGGAACCAAAATTTTTCCCTCTCTCCATTTCTGCAATGGCGAAAATATTCTACACTGCGGGAGAGAGTTGGACTATGTCTTCCAAATATTATGATGTCACCAACTATGGTTTCTTTAATGCCAATAATGCACAAGCTACCAAGATAGCAGACAATCTCTATTCCGAAGTTCACAGACTTCGTTGCAAAAGATTGGTGCTTGGAGAGTGCGGGCATGGTTCCAGAGCATTTCGCTGGGAAGGGCCCAATTACCTCGGAAAGAAATATGATTTCGATACCATTACGGTGGTGGAATTGTTGGAAGAATATATCCGTTCGGGACGCATCAAACTCGACCCTTCGCTCAATTCTGAGATTGTTACCATCCACGACCCCTGCAATCTTGTTCGCAACGGGGGGCTTCTCTCACAGATTAGATTTGTGGTAAAGTCTGCTGTATCTCATCTTGTAGAGATGGACCCCTGCGGTAATGATAATTTCTGTTGCGGAGGTGGGGGAGGTATGCTTGCCATGAGTGAATACAATGAACGCAGGCTTAAAATCGGGGAGATTAAAGCTGACCAGATACGCAAGACAGGAGCGAGTGTAGTGATAACTCCATGTCACAATTGCGTGGACCAATTGATGCAGATCAATCACTACTACAAATTGAATGTTAAAATAAAAACCATCGCTGAAGTAGTTGCGGATGCGATAATTAAATAACCATAATATGAGTAAGTTAATATATCTTGACAATTCTGCCACAAGTTTTCCAAAGCCTGAAGTTGTATATGATTTTATGAATGACTTCTATCGAAAACACGGAGTCAATCCGGGGCGTTCCGGATTTGACGCTGCTATTGAGACCGGGGAAGTCGTCACTGATACTCGAAAGATGTTGACTGAATTGTTCAATGGTGGTAAAGACTTCAACAGACTTACATTTAGTTATAATGCCACTGATTCTCTCAATATTATTATTAACGGACTTGTAGAGAAGGGTGCTCATGTAGTCACTACTATGCTTGAGCACAATTCTGTCTTAAGACCACTATATGTTCATCAGCAAGCCGGTACCATAGATGTTACCTACGTTCCTTTCAATTCTCAAGGATATGTCGAGCCCGATGATATTAAAAAAGCAATTCGTCCCAATACCAAATTTGTCATAGTCACTCATTGTTCCAATGTGATAGGAACTATACAGCCTATTGCTGAGATTGGTAAAATCTGCAGAGATAAAGGGATAACATTTGTTGTGGATGGCAGTCAGGGTGCCGGAGCAGTTGATTTTGATATGCAGGCGAGCAATGTGGATGTTTATTGTTTCACAGGGCACAAATGTCTTATGGGACCCACAGGTATAGGAGGGTCGTATGTAAGAGAAGGAATAGAAATCTTGAAAACACGTGCCGGTGGTACAGGTGTTCGTTCTGCATATCCTGCTCATTTGGAAGAATATCCGTATAGATTGGAGTATGGTACTCTCAATATCCTCGGTGTGGCCGGCCTGAATGCAGGTGTGAAGTGGATTACGAAAGAAGGGATTATGAATATCCATCGTAGAGAATTATCTCTCTGGGATAAATTGAGAAAAGGAATTCAGAATATAGAAGGGGTTACTACATATTGTGCAAATTCTACTGACAATCAGAACCCCGTGTTAAGTTTCAATATCAAAGGATTCGAAGCCGGAGATGTGGGGACTATGCTCGATGTAGATTATGATATAGCTGTCAGGACAGGTCTTCAGTGTGCCCCCAAAGTGCACGAAGGTATCGGGACATTCGATTGCCATGGTACCGTGAGAATGAGTATTGGCGCATTTTCAAATGAGGAAGATATAGATACTGCCATCACAGCAGTCAGGGAGATAGCTGCTATCAAGAATTAAAGCACTTCCAATATTTGTTCCAGAGTAAGAGGATTGAGGTCTTTGGCAAGAGCTCTCTTGTCTTTATCCAACAGATAGATGACAGGGACGCTTGACAAGTTGTATTTCTGAAACATTCCCGATTGTCCGTTTTTATCTTGAAGAGATATCCATGCAAAGTTCCCATCCTTGATATATTTCTTCCATTTTTTATCACTACCCACGTAAATGGTGATAAATTCAATCCCTTTGGAAGCATATTTGTCATAGATTTTTCTCATTTCCTCTGTGGCAGCATCACATACAGGACAATTCATGGAATAGAAATAGAGAACAGTGTATTTTCCATTGGCATCGTAGATGGAGAAGGGCTTCTTGTCTGGTGTGAATAGATGAAGATCGGCGACAGGCTCTCCCAAAGGATTTCTCCAGAATAGGTCTATTGCCACTTCTGTCTCTTTAACAAAGTCATTGACAGAACTATATGTGCCTCTAATGGTGCTTCCGTGTGTTCTTCCGGTGGGGGTAAAAGTGACCCCTTCCCACATTTTGGGTACTGAGACAATGTATTCTTTGCCAAGATATGCGGCACCCATCTGAAGATTATAGTCGTTGGAATTTTTGAGATATTGATAGAGGGAGTAGAATGTCTCGTGGAAATTGTCAGGATCACTCTGTGTGTCTTTGAAAAATGCATCAACCGACTGTTTGACTTCATCGTAATTTCTGGCAGAAGGGAAGACGCTGTCAAATAAAAGTTCCTGGTCGGTAGCTTGATTTTGGTAAATATCAATGAGTTGAGAAACGGCTTTCGGAGTGAGTCTTCTGCCAATAATCTTGTTTTGGTAATCAAGAACGAAGATCTGCGGAGTACTGACTACTCCATAGAGTTTTGGGAAATCTGAGAGAATCTCTGGGTCCCAAACATCTACCACTCTTATACATTGGGGGAGAGTATATCGGGAAGAGAGATTGCTGACATATCTTGTCCATTTGTCTCTATCTTTCTGTGTGTATATCCTAAACAGGGTGATCTCAATGTCATTGACTCCTTGGAGATATTCCATAAGAATGGGCGCCTGCCTGATGCAAGTGGGACATTCGTCATCATAGAAGAACAATATCTTGTAGGTGGACTTATCACTTCTTATCGACACATAGCTGCCATTAATATCGGAAAGAAGCATTTCAGGAGCTTGAAGTCCTATCATGGAAGCTCTGTTAAACTCAGCAAAAAGCCTCATCATCATATATTTATCGTCATCGGGACATTTATATAGATGATTTAAGAAATAGTTATCAGCGATATAGAGGGCTACTTCCTCATAACCCATAATCTTGGATGATTCATAGTAGTCGTACATAGCGGCAGCGATAACTGCCCTTTGGAGGGAATCCTTGCCTGTGTTGATAAACCCTTCTGCTTTGGAAATGACAGTGGCAACAGGCTGACCATCGAAGATTTTCATAACAAAGGCAACGTCTTCGGGAGTGATGGGTTTATCGGCATTGTATACACTGACTGTATCTTGTGCACTTGTCGTTTGGAAAAGAAGAAAAAGAGAGGCAAAGACTAATACTATATAGTGAAAATGGAAGTAGCGCATGATGTGGTTATTTGGTAAGATAATCTTGAATATTGATGTTGTCGGGAAGGAATCCGGAGGCATCTCCTCCGTTCATAATAATATCTCTGACAACGGTAGAAGATATATGTGAGTAATTATTGGAGGCAGGAATAAACACTGACACTATTTCTGGAGCCATTTGCTTATTGGCCTGGGATACTGCAGACTCCAATTCAAAATCGGTAGTGGTTCTTAATCCTCTAACTATAAAATTGATTTTCAACTTTTTACATAGCTCTACAGTCATCCCCGTGTAAGATATGACTGTAATGTCATACCCTTTGGACAGGAGTGGCTTAATGGCATTTTCGATGAGTTTTACTCTGTTCTGTGCAGAAAGAAAATTGTTTTTCAGCGAGTTGCAACCCACTGCGATTACTATTTTGTCGAAAAGTTGCAATGCAGAGGTGAGCACATCCATGTGTCCCAGTGTAAATGGATCGAAGGATCCTGGAAAGACTGCCAATTTCATAAGTGATGATTTTCAGATGGCAAAGGTAAAAATTATTGCCACATAATGGGAGACTTTCCTTGTGATATCAATATTTCATTGGTCTTGGAAAAATGTCTGCATCCGAAGAATGCACCTCTGGCAAGAGGAGAGGGGTGGGCAGCTTCTAGTATGAAATGTTTTGAAGTGTCTATCAGCTCGCGTTTACTCCTTGCGTAATTGCCCCAGAGGAGAAAAATGATGCCTTCTTTCCTTTCGGAAATGGTTTTTATGACTTCATCAGTGAACCTTTGCCACCCAATATTGCCATGTGAAGTGGGCTGGCCGGCGCGTACTGTGAGCACAGAATTTAAAAGGAAGACTCCCTGGTGGGCCCAATCTTCCAAACAACCGCTGCGGGAGATATTGACAGACAAGTCGTTTCCCATTTCTTTGAAGATATTTTGCAAAGAGGGGGGAAGTGGAATTCCTTCGGGAACAGAAAAAGATAATCCCTGAGCTTGTCCAGGACCATGATAGGGGTCCTGACCTATTATTACCACCTTGACTTGGTCGAAGGGGGTCAGATTGAAGGCATTGAAAATGAGAGGGCCGGGGGGGTAAATAGTTTTCCCATCATTTCTCTCTTTGTGAAGATAATTGACCAGTTCAACGAAGTAAGGTTTGTCGAATTCCTCTTCCAAAAGAGACTTCCAACTCTCTTCAATCCTGACATTCATTAATCGAAGATAAATTTGAGAACTTCAGATATATTGTTGACATAAACGAAATCCAGTCCTTTGATATAGAGCTCTTTAATATCTTTAATGTCTTTTTTGTTCTCTTCTGAGAGGATAATGGTCTTGATTCCGGCTCTTTTGGCAGCAAGAATTTTCTCTTTAATGCCTCCTACAGGAAGCACTTTGCCCCTGAGAGTCATCTCTCCTGTCATAGCTACCCCACTTTTGATTTTTTGTCTCTTCAATGCTGAGGACATGGCACTTACCATAGTGATACCGGCTGAAGGACCATCTTTGGGAATTGCCCCTTCGGGGACGTGAATATGGAGGTCTCTTTTCATTATCTCCTTGGTCGTCATGCCGATAAGGTCGGCGTGAGCCTTCAAATACTGAAAAGCGATAGTGGTCGATTCTTTCATTACATCTCCCAAATTGCCTGTGGCAGTAAGGTTGCCCTTGCCTTCGCTTGAGCTGCATTCAACGAATAGAATTTCTCCACCATTTTCAGTCCAGGCAAGTCCCGTGACCACTCCGGGGGCTTCATTTCCTTTTTGCAGGTCGTGTTGATTGGTGGGTACACCGAGCATAGAAGATACTGTCTCAGGTGTCAAAACCACTTGATCAGCCTCATCAGTGGCAATCTTCTTGGCAGTCATACGAGCCAATTTGGCTATCTGCTTCTCAAGTCCTCTGACGCCAGATTCATGAGTATATTCGTCAATGATTTTATCGATGGAGGCTTTGTTGAACTTGATTTGAGATTTTTTCAAGCCATGGGCTTCCAACTGCTTGGGTATCAAGTATCCTTTGGCGATGCTGACTTTTTCCTGAGCCAAATATCCGTTGACGGGAATCATCTCCATCCTGTCTCTGAGGGCCGGGTGAATGGTGCTGATGTTGTTGGCTGTGGTGATGAACAATACTTTTGAAAGGTCGTAATCTATGTCGAGATAATTATCGTGGAAAGTGTTGTTCTGCTCCGGGTCAAGCACTTCGAGCAGAGCGTATGCAGGGTCTCCTTTGAAGTCCTGACTTATTTTATCTATCTCATCGAGAACGATTACGGGATTGGAACTTCCTGATCTCTTAATATTTTGAATGATTCTGCCGGGCATTGCTCCTATGTAGGTACGCCTATGTCCCCTAATTTCTGACTCATCGTGGAGACCACCCAGAGAGATACGTTCATATTTTCTTCCTAAAGCTCTGGCAATCGACTTGCCCAATGATGTCTTACCAACCCCCGGAGGGCCGTACAGACATAGAATGGGAGATTTCATATCGCCCTTCAACTTCAAAACTGCCAGATATTCAATAATTCTGTCCTTAACAGTTTCAAGGCCGAAGTGATCTTTATCCAGCACTTTTTGTGCGTGCTTAAGGTCGAGATTGTCTTTGGTAGTCTCGTCCCATGGAAGATCTACAATGAATTGAACATATTGATACTGAATGTTGTAATCAGGTGAATTGGGATTGGTCCTTTCGAGCTTTTTCAGTTCTGCTTCAAATGTCTCAGAAGCATATTTGGGCCATTTCTTCTTATCTGCTTTCTCCCGAAGTTCATTGAAGTCGCGTGCTTCGTCCATGCCGAGTTCCTCCTGGATGGTACGCAGCTGATTGTTGAGGTAGTACTCCCTCTGCTGTTGATCCATCTCCTGGTGAACTTTCTGTTGAAGATCATCCTTCAATTTCAAAATTTCAACCTGGCGATTGAGAATCTCAAGCAATTTCATAGCCCTGATCTTGATGTAGCTTTCTTTCAGTAAAAGCATCTTCTCAAGAGGGTCTTCTATTTCTATGCTTGAAGCGATGAAATTGGTAAGGAACTCGCTCCCTTCCAGATTCTTAATGGCAAAGCTGGCTTCCTGTGGAAGATGTGGAGAAAGTTTAATGATATGCAGCGCGACATCTTTGATGGAGCCGGTGAGAGTCTCCATATCCTTTTCATCTTTCTTCGTGAGAATATCTTCAAGATAATTGACACTGGCGAAAAGATATGGCTCGTCAGCTGTCTGCTCTATGACACTGAATCGTTTGATGCCCTGCAGTATAGCAGTAATACTTCCGTCAGGCATCTCAATGA
>CAYMAX010000054.1:733-8894 GCA_964388595.1 uncultured Muribaculaceae bacterium | reverse complement strand
CACACTCAACTTTCCACCCGCATTTTGGAACATTCTGTATGTCAAAGGTTTTACAAAAATCCGAGTAAAATCGCGAACTATCACATTAAGTCCTTTGCACCGCTTCTCCCCTGTCAACCGAGCCAAAAAACCATCTGTTAAGGCCCCCTGTATCTTCAGATTTTTGCACCCTTCTTTTAAGACGAAATCAGAAGATGCAAGCGCCGACACCTCCTCTATCTCTTCTTCAGTCTCGTTAAAAAGGGGAAGTCCTATCATTTCTACGGCAAATGCTGTTTTCTGCAGCAAAGTGGGAAGATTGGCAGAACAGGCAGCACCTGTGGTCAAAATCATAGATTCGCTCACTGCCGGAGAGGCTGTGCTCATTCTGGAAAGTGCTCCATCTATTACAGTCAGTTCCATGCCCAAGTCTGATACTGAATCCATCCATCTTTTCAAAGAAACAGTGGAAGAAGGTCCTGAAAGAATCACTTTTCCCTCTATCAGCGATTTGGCAGTAATCACCCTGCCAAGTGAAGTGCTTTCAGATGAAATATCAACTATTTCGGAGAGCATTCTTCTACTTCTGTAGTGCTTCTCACTGGTGGCAAAATAGACTCCGTCAGGGATAGAGATTTCAGGTTTGGAAGTGGAAGTCACCTGGTCAGTCTTTTCGCCATCAAGTCCGATAGAGGTCACGCACACCTGCTTTTGATTGGTCGGCAGATGCCTGAGGATATAATTCAAGCACTCTGTCTTGCCGGTGTTTTTCTCGAGACCAACTATGGACAAACTCTTATATTTCAATATTTCATCTATGAAAGGCATAATTATTTGGAATGATGCCTTTCTCTTCTTTTGAGCAGTGTAGGCTCAATAGTCATTCTCTGACCGCTCAACAGTGAAGCGACTCCTTCTACATCCTTTTTCTTCTCACAGTCTGGGCAATGGCATTCATTGACATAGTCTGTGGGTTCTGTGTAGGTAGTGATAACTCCTTCAAAATTTCTCAGAACCACTTTATTGGGAGATTGAGAAATGATATATTGAGGCATCACAGGCGTCTTGCCACCTCCACCGGGAGCATCGACTACGAAAGTAGGTACAGCAAATCCCGATGTGTGACCTCTGAGGCCTTCGATGATTTCAATCCCTTTGGAAACAGGGGTACGGAAGTGTTCAAGACCCATCGAAAGGTCACATTGATAAATGTAGTATGGTCTTACTCTTATCTTCACAAGCTCGTGAACAAGGCGCATCATGATGTTAACACAATCATTCACACCGCGAAGAAGTACAGATTGATTGCCAAGAGGAATCCCTGCATCAGCGAGTTTGGCGCAAGCCGCTGCAGCTTCAGGTGTGACCTCTTTGGGATGATTGAAATGGGTATTAAGCCAGATTGGATGATATTTCTTCAACATATTCACCAAATCATCTGTAATCCTTTGAGGACAAACCACAGGAGTTCTGGTGCCTATTCTGATAATTTCTACGTGAGGAATGGCACGCAGTTTCGAAATGATGTATTCCAATTTTTTGTCGCTGACCATCAGGGCATCTCCGCCCGAAAGGAGGACATCTCTGACCTGAGGAGTTCTGGCAACATAGTCAATACACTTTTCTATCTTTTCTGAAGGTGATTCACAGTCTTTCTGACCTGCAAAACGTCTGCGGGTGCAGTGGCGACAATACATTGAACA
The DNA here is from genome assembly GCA_964388595.1 of uncultured Muribaculaceae bacterium. Lineage (GTDB taxonomy): Bacteria > Bacteroidota > Bacteroidia > Bacteroidales > UBA932 > CAYMAX01. Next base: position 7,212 of record CAYMAX010000054.1, on the reverse strand, counting down.
TTGGTCAGTGATGAGCATCAGTACTCTGTCGGGATATCTGTGAGTCAATCCCGGAGTGGGAGAATCTTCATCTTCATGAAGAGGATCGAGAAGATCTTCGGGTGAACGATGAGTCTCAGCAGCAGTCGGGATGGCCTGTTTACGGATAGGACAATTGGGGTCGTCGGGGTCTATGAGAGAGAGATAATAGGGAGTTATGGCCATCCTCAATGTGGAAAGGGTCTTTTTAATCCCCTCCTCTTCGTCACGAGTAAGCTTGATGTACTTTTTAAGTTCATCTAACGTCTCGATTCTGTTTTTGACCTGCCATTTCCAATCATTCCATTGTTCATCGGTAACGTTTGGAAATAGTATTTTCCTTCTTGATAAATCTTCCATACTGCTAAAATATTAAGCGTAAAGTTCAGTAAAGATCTTTCTTAGTTTTTCACTTTCTCTGAGTTCCTGCAAAGTAATCTCGGCGTGACCTTTAGTGTAACCATTGCCAATAATCATTGTGACATCACTACCTACGCCTTCTGCTCCGAGAGCAGCTTTGGTGAAGCTGGTAGCCATAGAGAAGAAGTAAACTACACCGGTATTTTTGGTACAGAGAATACTTGTCATCTCAGTGTCGGTAATGTTGACATTATTGATAGTCACATCGCACATCTCACCATTAGTCAGCTTTTCTATCTTTTCGAGAATCTCTACTGGTTTAGTGGCATCTGCTGAGAAAACATAATCACAGAAGCCTAAATCCTGCATACGTTTGGTGCTCTTTTCACTGTGGCATAGACCGATAACCTTACCTGTCACACCTGCGCGTTTCTTGGCTTCATAGCAGCATAGCATACCTGATTTACCACCTGCACCGATTATCAGGACTGTATCGCCTGGTTTCACAAGCTTAGCTGTCTGTGCAGGAGCTCCTGCAACGTCGAGTGCACTCAAAGCAAGCTTTTCGGGAAGGTCTGTGGGGATTTTGGCATAAATACCGCTTTCGAACAGGATAGCTTTACCATCGATGTCCACCTGGTCTATCTCGGGACGTATTTCTTTGATTTTATCAATTCTCAGAGGTGTGAGGGAGAGAGATACGAGTGTGGCAATCTTGTCACCAACTTTCAAATCTGTTTTGCCTTTGAGAGCATCACCTATCTTCTCCACTTTACCGAGCAGCATTCCGCCTGAACCTGTGACAGGATTGCGATGTTTGCCCTGTTTTGCAACTATATCCATCATAATACGGGCTATCTCCTTCTTGTCACCTTTGGCTTGCTCTTCTATCTGAGTGAAACTTGCAGAGTCAATATTTAGAGTTATAACATCAATGAGAATCTCGTTATCATAGATTTCGTCCATGTTGTTATCTATCTTATTTGCGGGCTGAGGAAGAACACCTTTAGGTTCTATTACTCTGTGAATCCCATATTTACTACCTTTTTTCTGTGTCATATTATTAATTTTTAATGATTATTTCTTAAGGGGAGCCAAGCCCAATATTTGTCTTGCTTCGGTCGGATTGGCTATTTCACGTCCGAGTTCTTTGGCCATTCTGACCACCTTGGCTACAAGTTCGCCATTTGATTTGGCAAGGACACCTTTGGAGAGATACACATTGTCTTCAAATCCCACTCTCACATGCCCTCCATCTATGATGGCGAGCATAGCAAGTGGAAATTCATATCTTCCAATACCTGCCACAGTGTAAGTAGCCCCATCAGGAATGCTTCCGCGGAGAAATGTAAAATCTCTCAACTCCCCGGAAATACCTCCATTTACTCCCATTACGAAATCAAAATGCATAGGCAGATTGATAAATCCTTTCTTTTGGAGTCTGAGGGCCATATCTATCATAGATTTGTCAAAAACTTCCAATTCGGGTTTAATCCCCCTCTCTATCATTTTCTTCCCGAAATATTTGATGGTGTTTTCTGTATTTTCGAAAATATCGTCTCCACCGAAATTGCACGTACCGCAATCAAGAGTAGCCATCTCAGGAAGAAGTTCAGTGGGCTGAAGCCTCTCATCGTTGGACATTCCCACTGCACCACCTGTAGAGGGCTGGATAATAACATCGGGACACTCTTTGTGAATGGCCTCCATTATGGCTGAAAAACGTGCTTTGCTCTGAGTGGGAGTGCCATCATCCTCGCGAACATGAAGATGTATAATGGAAGCACCGGCCTCTCGAGCAGATTTTGCTTCTCTTACACATTCGGCGATAGTGTAAGGAACAGCCTGATTATGCTCTTTGAGCACCTCTGCACCGCAAATAGCGGCAGTAATGATTAATTTCTCCATATCCTTAATTTTTACGTTGGCATTTCTTGGGAACAACACAGGTACCGCTCGCCTTGCACACAACTATTGGGGTGTCGAGTACATCTGCTGCAGAATCTGAAATATCGGCACGGGGAGCTATCACTTTTCTCGCTTCGAAAATCATCTTGCGGGAAGAATTACCGACGGAGACAATCTCGCCTTCGGCTTCAATATAATCTCCGGCATATACAGGTGCCATAAATTCAACATTATCGTATGCCTTGAAGAGCCCTTCATCACCATCGTTGATGATTAGCAATTCCGTGGCCACGTCACCAAAAAGTTCGAGCATTTTAGCTCCATCTACCAAATTACCGCCGTAATGGGCATCTCGGCTACTCATTCTGAGCCTTATCAATGATTTTTTATTTGCCATATTGTTATTTTCTACGATAAATATAATTAACGAAAATACCTGGTGTGAGAACAGCTTCAGGAGCTATTTCTCCGGTCTTTACTACCTTTTCAGCCTCCACTATCACAACATCTGCCGCCATAGCCATGGTAGGATTAAAATTCTGGGTAGTGCCTTTGTAGACGAGATTACCCATTTCGTCTGAAACGGAAGCACCGATAAGGGCAATATCAGCACCGAGAGGCATCTCCAACAAATAATCTTTGCCGTCAATATTAATGACTCTCTTTCCTTCAGCCACTATGGTACCCATACCTGTGGTGGTAAGAATACCTCCGAGACCTGCCCCTTTGGCCCTTATTCTCTCTGCCAATGTCCCCTGAGGACAAAATTCTATCTCAAGTTCTTTGTCATTCATTTGCTTGGATGTCTCAGGATTGGTACCGATATGAGAAACATAGAGCTTTTTAATCTGTTTGTTGACAATCATCTTCCCGAGAGATTTATCTGGGAACGCTGTATCGTTGCAAATAACGGTTAGATTTTTCACTCCACTCTTTGAGAGAGCATCGATAATCTGTACAGGTGCACCGACACCTAAGAAGCCGCCTATCATGACAGTCATACCGTCTTTCACCATAGACACGGCATTTTCAAGGGTAATTTCTTTTTTCATAAATTATTATTTAATATTTAAATTATTCGTCTATACTCGATTTTTAATGAAATTATTCGATTTAATCTGCAAATATAATACTTTATTAACTATTTTTGCGAGAAATATTACATATTATAATTAATCCTTATGAATGGACTTCTCATCTTACTTCAAACGCAAGTAGCGGAACAACAATCCAAACTTGCCGACAAACTGGTCAATCCTGATGACAGTGTCAGTGTTGCCATAGCAGAAAATATCAATAAGATATCTTCTATGTCCTGGCCGGAGATATGGGAAAATGTTTCATCTGCCCTGCTGAAATATGGTCTCAGAATCCTCGGGGCCATTCTTCTCTACTTCGTAGGCAAATGGCTCATCAAACTTCTCAGAAACTTTTTAATCAAACTGTTCTCTAAGAGGAAGACTGATAAATCCCTCAGCGGTTTCTTGACAAGTGTAGTATCTGTGACTCTGACGATCATCTTAGTAGTGTTAGTGGTGATTATCCTTGGCGTTCCTACCAGCACATTTGCCGCTTTGCTGGCTGCCGGTGGCCTTGCTGTAGGTATGGCATTGAGCGGTACATTACAGAATTTCGCCGGAGGAGTGATGATTCTCATTTTCAAACCTTTCAAAGTTGGTGATTTCATCGAAGCTAATGGTTTCTCCGGGACAGTGGACTCCATAAACATCACGAGTACTGTAATTCACACAGGAGACAACAAAATCATCATACTGCCCAATGGCTCCCTATCCAATGGCAATATTCAAAACTATTCCTCTTCCTCCAACAGGAGAGTAGATTGGACTGTCACTATTTCTTATGGAGATGATGTTGAGAAGGCTAAAAAGTTGATTCTGGAATATCTTTCCAAAGATTCAAGAGTACTGAATACTCCCGATGTACCTTTTGCCGCACTATCTTCACTTGGCGAGGATGCGCTGACTATAGTAGTACGTGCATGGACATTAAGTTCAAACTATTGGGGACTCTATTTCGATATGAATGAAATGTTCTACAAAGAGCTTCCCAAACACGATATTCACTTCCCGTTCCGTCAGTTGGATGTCTTTATAAAGAATAACCAATAGGATTGGCATAGATTGACAGAAATATCTCTCTAAGCTCATCTCTATCTATGGAATGGTCTTTCTTCACGATAGAAGAGAGGCCATTTTCCATATAATCGGAGAATGAGGCTTCCTCTTGAGCCGAATAATGCCCACTGAAGCTACTTGAAGCATTGAGCAGGTCGTAAGCTATGTAATTGTTGTTCCAAAGTTGATAGAAGGGATTTATCTTCTCATCGATAATTTTCCCCAAAGCGAGGAATTTCTCGTTCTTATTGTATTGAGCGCATGGTTTGATATCATCCAAGGACAATGGTTTACCAAAATGATAATGGATATTGCCTTTGAATTGTCTTACACCTGTAATTATGCTTATCAGGTCCTCACCCGGCTTTTTGACATAGCGTTCCCTGCGTGAGATAAATAGTTCCCTCGCTTTAAGAAAATCACATGGCTCGTATTGATATGAGATAGATAGTGGAACTATCGAAAGGTCGGCAAAATCTTGGACAAAATCGTTTTTGGCACTCATTTCAAGCATCTTCAGCAATCCCTGTTCTGTGCAGTCGATGCCATTTTTGGACCTGCCGTTGCGCTGTGCTATCCACACGGAGCACTTTTCTGAGACTATATTGCGTCTGATGTAGTGGGACAGAGTATTTGAGTGAGTGTATAATTCTCGCGGGGTTCCCCCTCTTCTCACGGTTATCATCCTGTTGGAGCGTGAAAGGTCTTCGATGAAGGGAGATGTCATGAGGTTGTCACCCACAGCTATTTCGGTAGAAGCGAGATCATTTTCGTAAAAAATAATCTGAATGATGGCAGGGTCAAGAATAATATCTCTGTGATTGGAGATAAAAAGATGTTTTTTGCCATCTTTGATATTATCAATGCCTGAATATGTCAATCCTGACGAGGTCTTGTCCACGATAGCTCTTATTGCATATTTCATCACATTTATCTGGAAATCTTCCACCCCATTGATGTTGCGCAACTTCTCTCTAAGTTCTTCTACCGGCTTTCCGGGGAAGAGAAACGAAGAGATGTCTTCTATGTGAGGGTCTTCGGCTGCACGCGCAAGTGCCGATTTAGCTTCAATATCATTATATGGCCTTATCGCCTGGAAACCATCTTCCAAATCTTCACTCATAATCATTATCTTTTTTGAATCATATAGCACTCAAATAGTCCGGACATAAGAATCAGACTGTAAAAACCAATAAACATTACCACTCCCAATGAGCCGATGGTAAGTGCAGTGATAAGGTTGTAAAGGAAAGAGAACATAAGCAATTCTATGCATAATAACGCCGGTAAAGACAAAATATTGAAAAAAACGAACATATAGAATATCAGCGCTACTGCAGTCAGAGCCAGTGGTATCATAAAGAAGAAATTTTCTCCTATAGTGAAAAGAAGTACAATAGTGAAGACCATCATACACAAGAGGGCTCCAAAGATGTGTTCTTTGACGAAAAATATGGATTTATTGCGCCTCCGAAGGTAAAAAACAAGATAAAGCGCTACCATCAGTACCATTGCAACTATATTGATAAGCCAGTCGTATCGGATATATTTGGTACCCACCAGGTTGAATGGAGTACCGACTATTAAGGATGCAACATAGGCAATACCCTCACCCACGGCCAAAATGCCAATGGAACTCAAAAATATGAAAAGGGCATTGCGCAAAACACCTTTTACCGTAATACTGCCGGATAGAAGATGAAAAGCGAAAGCAATGCACAAAAGGGCAAAAACAATAGAATTATAGAGGATATTTCTATCCTTCGGGAAGTGAAAATTCTTCAAACCGGGCGCGTAAAATGAGATGTCATCCTCTCCTTTGGTAAGAGCCAATGGATCTGAATAATCATCATCAGTGAGGTATTTATGCAGCATCGGCTCTATCTGCGCACCATAGTGCTGAATCGATTTGAGGTTGATATTGGAATAATTGTCCTTGTCTGTATGGTAGTAATTAAGATTGTCGAGAACTGAGAAATTCATCCCGGGAAGGTCATTTTTCACTACTGTGAAATCGGTGAAATTAGGAAGAAAATTATAGACTACCGAGGTTAATGA
>CAYMAX010000054.1:0-723 GCA_964388595.1 uncultured Muribaculaceae bacterium | reverse complement strand
CTCTGAATTGGGAGAAGATGTCTCAAAAAGCAACGCAGGGCCCTTCACCCCCCTTGCTTCGACATTAAGGATGAGACCTACATTATCGAAAAGTTCTTTATGCTTCTCATAGGCGCATCTCATACCGTCGAGTTCATTCTCTTCCGAATCTGTAAATAGCATTTTTACCCCCTGATGCCACTCATTTCGATATTTGAGGGCCATATTCAAACATTCCAAAATAACTCCCACTCCATATCCATCATCAGCAGCACCATAAGAATAAACGGTGTCATTGAGCACTTGTTGACGAAATCTTGAATCGAAATGTGCTACCATCATCACATAGGAACTCGCTGATAAAGAATCTTTTGGGTCAAATTGACAATAAACGTCTGCAATATCTATGAAGCCTTCGATTCGGGACTGAATAGAATCAAAAGGGAGAAATTGAGGAGCACCTCCCATTTGATCCAATCTGTCGTATAGGTATTGCCTGACGACTGCCCTTTCGATGGGATGCTCTATGGAATGATGTTCTTTAGATATGATCTTCAAGTCTTTAGCAACTCTAACGGCAGAAAATGAGTCTGAATTGACATCTTTGACTTTGGGGTAAGTAAATAGTCCGAAAGAGATAAAACCTACAAAAATGACCAAAAGAACCCCGAGAATAAGCTTAGTTTGTTTCATTATGTACCAGGTAAATGTCTTAGTGTGTGCAAAAGTATATAAAAAAGTTCT
>CAYMAX010000053.1:0-8955 GCA_964388595.1 uncultured Muribaculaceae bacterium | reverse complement strand
TTTCACAATTCTCCACCAAATACAAAGCATCTGAAACACGGAAGCAATTTAGTGAGCTTTCAAAGTCAACCAGGACAATAGGAATCGGGACTTTTTTCTATCTGTGTCAGTCGTATGGGATTCTTCCTGAAGATATTCCACATTATGACAGTGTCCCTTTCCCTATGGAGGTGCTGCCTACGAAAATCCAGAAGATTCTCAATGAAACGAATAATTGTCTGAATTTTCCTATTGATTTTCTCGCTCCTTCTCTGATGTTTACAGCAGCTGTTGCTTGTGGTAATTCTGTGGCCATCGAGGTGAAAAAGAAGTGGATTGATAAACTGATTTTCTATGTGGCAATAGTCGGTGGAAGAGGGACGAATAAGAGCAGCTGCCTCAACTTCGCCTTGGAACCGCTGTTTCAGAAGGACCAGAAAGAGCTGGAGACTTACAACAAGCTGGAAGAGGAATATGCCAAGAACCAGCAGGCTCCTGCAGGGGAAAAGGATTCGGAGAATAAAGAACCGGAATTCAGACAGACCATCATCAGCGACTTCACTCTTGAATCTATGATACATCTTCACAAGAAGAATCCTCGTGGGCTGGGTGTGTATGTGGATGAACTGTATGGATTCCTTAACAGCTTTGACCGGTACCGCAAAGGAAATGATGAACAGGCGTGGACTCAGCTCTTTGGAGGGCTGCCGGTATTGGTCAACCGCCGTTCATCGGAGCCTGTAAACATTCAGAATCCCTGTATCAGTGTCATCGGCACGATTCAGCCTGAGCTTCTGAAGGACTTTGCGAAAGAGAAAGTGGCCAATGGTTTTATGGACAGATGGCTGTTTGCGTTCCCTGACAGTGTCCCCTATCCTGAATTCAGTGAAGAGGAGATTAATCCTGATGTCGTGAAGTCCTGGGCAAGGATTATCAAGACTATCCATAATCTTGAATACAAAGGGATTTCAAAGGTTCTGACTTTTACCGAACAGGCTAAAAAGGCTTATACTGATTGGTTCAACCAGCTTTCAAGGCAGAAGAACCACAGTGGGCCAGCCTTTGCCGGAATGTCAACCAAGATGGAGCGGTACTGCGCCAGATTCGCTCTGCTTCTGGAAGTGATGAAGTATGGCTGCGGTGATAGCGATTTGACGGATATTTCATTGGAGAGTATGAAAGGGGCCATCTGCCTGAGCTACTATTTTATGGGTACTGCGCTAAAAGCACAGAAGAAATTCTCTTATAGTCCGGTTAATGACCTCAATAATAAGCAGAAACAGATTTATACCAATCTGCCGATTTCATTTACTACTAAAGAGGGGTTGGAGGTCTCGGATGAATGTGGGATGCCGGAGAGAACTTTCAAGACTTGGCTGAAGAGTAACTATTTTCGGCATATGCAGCACGGAGTCTATGAGAAGAGGTATAGATGATTATATGTTTAGCACTATGGCATTTTCAGCACTTTCGGCACTTTGATGTTAAAATTTCGCTGAAATAATGGGGGAAAGTGCTGAAAGTGCCGAAAGTGCAAAGGTGTAAAGAGAAAGCAAAATAAAATTAAAGAATAATATGTTAAATTTGCGCAACAGAATTTATGAATATATGGAAATACGAATCTTTATAAGCAGCGTTCAGAAAGAATTTGAGCGAGAAAGAAAATCCCTGTTTGAATACATACAGCAGGATGCTCTTTTGGGAAAGTTTTTCGTACCATATATTTTTGAAGCATCACCTGCTCAAAATATATCTGCAGCTACAGCATATATAACTGAGGTCAAAGGTTGCGACATCTATATAGGAATTTATGGGGAACATTATGGTTATGAGGATAATAATGGTATTTCCCCCACTGAAAGAGAATATGACTCAGCTACTGAAAACCACAAATACCGTCTTGTTTTCATTAAAGATGTCGAGCAAAGGCATCCAAAAGAATCCTCATTTATCAAGAAAGTTGAGAAAGATGTAGTTCGCAGAAGTTTCTCTGATTACGAGCAGCTTCAATCTGCGGTATATGCTGCTTTGGTACGATATCTTGAAGAAAAAGAGTATTTGAGACTGCTTCCATTCGATGCCGCCATTAACTCCAAAGCCACTCTTGAGCATATCGATGAAGAGAAAGTCAGACTATTTGTAGCAGAAGCTGCTGAGAAAAGAGATTTTAAGATTCCATTCTCAGCCGGCATCCCTGCAATCCTCACCCATCTTGATTTGATGACAGAGGATGGAAGATTGACAAATTCTGCTCTTCTTCTTTTCGCCAAACGGCCTCAGTCATTCTTCATCACATCAGAAGTCAAATGTATCCAATTCTATGGAACTGAAGTTCAGAAACCTATACCTTCATATCAAGTGTATAGAGGAAATATCTTTGAACTCGTAGATCAAGCGGTCGGATTCGTTATGTCACGAATCGATGCTGCCGTCAGTGCCAGAAGCAAAGGCGCTCAAGCTGACATTACTTACGAAATCCCCGTAGAAGCAGTAACCGAAACCATTGTAAACGCCATTACACACAGAGACTACACCAGCAATGGAAGTGTTCAGGTAATGCTATTTAAAGACCGTCTCGAAGTATGGAATCCAGGCAGACTACCATACGGTCTGACTCCCGAAAAACTCCTCAAGCGGCACCCATCAAAACCCACCAATCCGACATTAGCCAATGCAGTATATCTTGCCGGTTACATCGAACGTGTCGGCACAGGTACGTGTGATATCCTGGATTACTGTAAAAAAGCTGGTCTACGAGATCCTGAGTTTGTCGAGGATGAGGATTTTCGTGTTACTATTTGGCGGAAAAGTAACCAAGATGAAGTAAAAAGTAACCAAGATGAAGCAGAAAGTAACCAAGATGAAGCCACAAAAAGTAACCAAGATGACATTACTTCCGAAGGAATAAAACTAAGCAAAAAACAAAAAACTGTTTTGGATTTCTGCGAAACGCCACGTACAGCTAACGAAATTTTCGACCTTCTTGGTATTAAAAAACAACATGCAAGCAGAATAAGGTATATTAATACTTTAATCGATTGCGGCTTACTAAGGCCTACAATTACACAAAAATCTACAAGCAAAAATCAAAAATATGTAAGAACTCTCCTGCATAAATAGAAATTATCAAAATATAATAATATTATAGCTCAGACCGATTCCGACATAAGGAGCCGGTCTGAGTTGGTTTTGATGGAGAGTGAAGCCGTATCCGGCTTGGATTCCTATTCCCCAATGTTTTCTCTTTTGTGTCTGAGAAATGGATGTGGTGTTTATGAGCTGGACTGTGTTTGTGAAGAGATTCAGGCTGTCGAGTGCCGGGCGATATCCTGATACCCACGCTTCATAATCTTTTGATCTGTAGTATTTCTGTTCTATCGGGATGTTGAGGTAAACGGTGTCTTTTATCCTGACGGTGTCTGTCACTTCGACAAGAAGCGTATCGATTACTTTGATAAGCTTCGGATTAGGCTTTTCAATACAGATGGTGTCTCGGATGTATAATGTGTCCACCTCAACGATAATCTCTGTTTTGGTGTCATTATTCCTGCTGCAGCGGCCAATACTGAAGATACCGGCAATGGACAGTACTGCAATGATGACAATGACAGCCATTCTGGCATATCGTTTTACATGGTCAATAGTTATCATAGCTCTGCCTCCTTGTATGATTTGTTGTAACAGATTTGTCCTCTCTGGGGACCATTTGCACAGAAAGAAAGGTGAATGAATGTGGAGTACAAAACCATCTGGTCAAATGGCAGTTTATGTCTGAGAATATTCTGGGCAACAAACAGAACATCGAGAGCGTTTTCACAACGGATGTCGGCTGCTTCCCCTTTCATATGCTGCGAGTCCTTTGCGCCTTTTACCGCAATATTCAATTTTCTGCATCGATACCCACTGTTGAGGATGACAGGACGGCCAAGGTAATCCCTCAACGGTTGGAGAAGATTCAGCACCAGAAGACGGATGGCGTAACGGATTTTGTCTGAAGGGATATGGTTGTCTATTCCCAATTCCAATGCCTTTTCACTTTCTTCAAATTCGCTGTAAGTGAAGTTATTGGATATGATATTATTTTCCATATATGATAGGTTTTAAGTCGTCAAGTGATTTAAAAGGTGGTTGGCGGTTGGAACAGGCAACACAGTCACAACGCATTATCTTGCTGACTGCGCAATCTGTGTTTGATACATCCAGCTGAGTTCTCAAGTCAAAGTTCACTTCATAGAGTTTATCGATTTTGGCAGTGGCCACTTCGTATTTTTGATTCAGTTCCAGATAGTCTTTCTCTTTCTGAGCGACAATCTTCTGCCACTGCTCGTTTACCTTTTCGGTGTTGGCCAGCTGAGCTGCAGCTTTCTTTTCCGTGATCAGGAAGAGGGCGATTATTCCTCCGGTGCCGAGCAAGGCGGTGGCCAGTTGTATTATTAATTCGGGTGTCATAGCATTTAGTTGTTTAGGTTGGGAAGTTGTAAGTCTTAAGAAAAACTCCCTGCTCCGTATCACTACGAGGCAGGGAGCAAAAAAAATAGTTAAGTGTAGGTTAAGTAGGTTGAAAGAAAGCGATTAAGCTGTCAGTGTGGCCAATCCCATCATCTCTCCGGATTTCTCTCCGATGGCACAGTTCACATAGAACCATTTTACGAATACTTTCGGAGTGGCACTTGTGGGAGCGCCATACTTGGTATCGTAATCGGTCTTAAGAGCGATAGCAGTGTTCACAGGGTCTTTGGGACTTCCGATGGCTGAGGCTTTCGCGTATGCATCGCTGATACCGTTTGACTGAGGCATTGAAGCCTGAACGATAAGTTTCAGATTATCGATTGCATCAGGAATACTGGCAAGCTGGATGGTGAATGCAGCAGCACTAAGAACCAAGGTAGCTTCTGATGGAGCTACCACACCTACAAGTTCAGGAGGATTAGTGAGTGCAGTTTCTCCGCAAGCAACAACCCAGTGGTTAAGACGAAGATAAAGGTTGAGACCTGAAATCTTGGCTTTTGAGCCGAGGACTGAACGTCCTTCCTGAGTCTGTGCGAGAGAGTTCCATGCTGCGATCTGAGCAGCGGTGAGAGTCTTGAAGCTCTTGGAGAGCTGGCGGAAGATGGCTTTGACTTCACTCTGGGTGGCAGAGTTGGAAGAGTTTCCAAAGCCGCGGTTTCTGATGTATTTGCGACCGCGGCTCTTGGCTGCGGTCACGCCCTTTGCAGATCCTGCAAATTCATCGAAGGCGATTGAGGGTGCGTACTTCATGGTGGTTTAGGTTTAAAGGTTAATTCCGGTACAAAGATAATAATTATTTTAATATGCAATATATTAGATATTTAATTAATTCATTTAAAGCATTACTTTATATAAATAACTATCCTCTAACTGCAAAGAAGTTGAAGAAACTCCTGCTTCCTCCCATATTATGCGCTCCGGCAGGATAACTGAATGTCAACTCGCCATTAAGGAATGTACCGGAGCAAAGCGGGGTTCCTTTCTGTTCCCTGTTATAAGCACCATTGGTCACCACAATCGGAATCTCCACATTTACATCTGTCGGGAATCCGTTCATCTTAAGCGTGAACGGGCCATAGCCGACCGTTTCGGTCTGTGGGAATGTCCTGAAATATGCCGTAAAGAAGACGAAATAATCCGTCACCACACATCTATAGGTGTCGAAACTGAAATACCCGTCCGTGTTCAGAATCTGGAGACCTTTCTGCGGAGTCTCCTGAAAATCGCCTCTGTAACCTCTGGTTATAAAAGCGGAAGCAATATAGATTTCATAGTTTCCGAAAGAATCCCAGGCATTAATCTTCTCGATACATAGTTTGCCGTTTTCAATCCAGCATCTGAGCGGGGTTCCATAGCGATAAATGGGAGCATTGGACATAAGCACTGCAGAGGACATCGCACTTTTCTTCATCACAAAGTCGGAAGGCAAATCAAGTTCCAATCTCCCTGCGGCAATATAAGCAGCTGCCGTTGGGTCAACAGTTATCTTTCCATTGAGTACGCAGATATCCGCACTCCGGTAGTCTTTCAAAGTGACGGCTGCACCTGAAAAGTTATTTGTAAGTAGTGTTATCATATCAGTTTAAGATTAGATTATTGGTTATAGCTTATAAATCAAACGTTTATCTGGTCACATAATAAGTCCCGAAAGTCTCGAAGTGAGGCTGGAATATCCCACCTCGGCAGGAAAGGGTTATCTTTTTGTCAAAGTTGTTGTTCTGGATGAGCACTTCCACACATTGAATGTAATACCCATTCTCTTCCGTGGCTCGTCCCCACTGATCGGTGCGTTCAAAGTCGAAAACATCAGGAAGTCCTGTATGCCTGAACTCGCATCCGGCAGAATAACCCTGTGTCCTTTTGGCAGTAATGTCATTCGATGCCATCTTGGAACCGGGTGACATTTCATAATCGAAGCCTTCAGACTCGGAATATGTGTTGGGGATTAACACTTCTTCAGTCACGGCAGCCCTCGGAGTATATTCCTCGCCGTGCTGTTGGGAACTCTCCCGAACGGTAAGGCTCAGCATAGTGAACCATTTGAGATACCCGCACTCCGAATCTATCCAGCAAATCTTGATAAACACCAGCTGGCCGATGGTCAATGGAAAGCCGAACTTATCCAGAAACGCCTTAGAAATGTCGATATCTCCCCAGTCCGCCGTAGGACGTACCGCCACGATGGCCGTCTTGTTCCAGGACTTGGTGGCTCCCGGACTTGAAGCAGGATACATCTCGATAAGCAGCACATCATCCGGATTCCCGCTCGGACGAAGACCGGTAAACACCACGTGTTCCGGAGTCAGCCACAGATCATCGTATGCAATGTAATGCGACGGACGAAGAACATCGGGCGCATCATCCCGCTGCCCCTTACCGCATATCTTGCGATAAGAATTGATGGCCACAAACAGATTATGCCCGGTAATGGAGACCTGACCTGTAGAAGTGGGATAAGTCCCCAGACTTTGAGCCAGAGAAATCCATCCCAAACGCTGCTCCTCGGTAATCTTGGAATACCCTCTGGTAGTCTCCGAAAAACGGCAGCGCCTCTCGGCCTGATAGGTGGTCTTTTTCTTGGAATGCTTGGAACGAGAAGAAAGGTAAGTATTGTCACCCACCTTCCGGGCGGTGACATTCCCCGCAGAGCCGGAGAACGAATCAAAGGCAATGGATGGTCGAAGTTTCATATTTGCAATAGTATTAGGTTAGTACTAACTTATTAATCTACTGCAAATATAGTTATTTTATTCGATGTATTACTTTAAGTAAATGAACCACTACAAAGAAAATGAACAAGATAACTTATGATATAGATTGCGATACCCTGTAACCGTATCAAGAAGCAGATAACGGATATGAAGAGTGTACTCCTGAATGGACAGGCCAAAGACATTTTTATAATCGGGGATGGCGAAGATGATTTCCCTTGGATTCTGGATTGTATCCTGAGATAAAGGAACAGGAACCGTTTCTGCAGAAAGAAAATTTCTCATCTTCCCCGGATGGCATCCTTTCCCCGCCTCAACCAACTGAATTTTCCCAAGTACCCGATACCTCAACGGATTGTCAGTTTCACAGATATCCAAAGTAAAGCGTAACCGTAAATCAATATTCCCGACCACCTCTGCAGAGACAAATTCGATAATAAAGGCTGGAAACTCCTCAAACCTCAACGGCTCCGGAATATGTTCATTCCCTAAAGTAACGAATCCGTGATAAGCAGATACAAACAAATTATATCCTGATATACTCCCCTCATTAACAAACGGAGGACGATGGGCGGTTACGCCCATCGCTCTCCGTCTCCATTGCATCTGTGTATTTTGGTCCAATGTCCGCCAGGCGGCCAACGCCCGAAGGTGTACCTGCTGATGTTCCATCTGCTTCATAGTGCCAGAGAATACCGGTGTTGGCTTGGTACGCCAATAACACTTCCCATCACGATGATAGAAGGTGATATTTCCTACTGATGACCAGCAGTCGGACAGTCTGGTATTGGGAACGTATTTGGGCATAGTTTACAAGTTACAAGTCTTGAACACAAGGGGTACTCAAGGCATACTCCTGTGTTAATGCAAAGTTAAAAATTATGGCCGTCTTACCTCTATTATAATTTTCCGAAAAAGGAAAAGAAAAACCGGACTGGACTTACCGGAAAAAAGAAAATGAAAAAGCGGAAGCTGTTCCAGCCCTCGGGCTGTGGCTGGGCAAGGCTGAGCCGAAAATAATACTACCGCGTAGCGGTGGAGATTATTTTCGAGCGAACCCCGCAGGGGCCTGGCCTTGACCGGACACAGAACGGGGGGGCTACCTTAGCTGGAGTTTTTTATTTTTATAACTTTGCCGACCAATTAATAATATTATGGCCACATCTAAAGAATACATAGAATTCGTCTGTGAGCAGCTGCACGGTTTTGAAAGCATCCTCTACAAAAAGATGTTCGGTGAATATATAGTCTATATTGACGGAAAGCCCATACTACTTGTCTGCGATAATAATGTATTCGTCAAGAAAATACCTGAATTAGAACAGCTTCTAAATAATTCAAGATGCGGATTTCCATATGAAGGAGCCAAAGAACATTATCTCCTTGATATTGACGATGCAGATCTCGTGAATAATGTCATAAAGATTCTGGTGCCAGTCATTCCTATACCTAAACCAAGAAAACAGAGAAAGAAATAGGCGGCGAGCGAAGCGAGCTGCCATAGCAGTCGGCGTTTAGCCGACACCTCTCTCCTCGAGCGTCAGACGAAGTCTGTAAGCTGGAGGGCTTCTATGTGCTGAACTTGAAAAGGACCACGGCGGATATGCTGGAGGCAGAATGGCACGACCTGCATCCTTCGTGACATTCTGAATACGGCATTTCCGCTTACACTAAAGATGATTCGGAGGCTCCTGCCCGAGAACGGAGTGGAGGGCAGGTATAAAACTGCTGACGTGAGGAAGCACATTATAAACAA
>CAYMAX010000052.1:0-9111 GCA_964388595.1 uncultured Muribaculaceae bacterium | reverse complement strand
AAAACACGGGCATTGGCTATGGCAGCATCACTCAGAGAGGAACCGCTAAGCATTCTTGCCAATTCTGTCACTCTCTCATCATAAGAGAGTCTGCGTATCATGGTCTGGGGATGTTTGTTCTTGTCAAACTCTTTATACACCAGAAAATGAGTCCCTTTCTTGGCAGCAATCTGTGGAAGATGAGTGATGGCAAATATCTGCATGTGGTGTCCCATCTCCCCTATCATATCTCCCATTCTATCTGCTATTTTGCCGGAAACTCCGGTATCAATTTCATCAAATATCATGGTAGGCAACGACATATATCTGGCCATAAGCTCTTTAAGGGAGAGCATCACACGCGAAAGTTCTCCCCCCGAAGCAACTTTGGAAATATCTCCGAGTTTGCCCTCTCCGTTGGCAGAGAAAAGAAATGAGAGGTCATCTCCTCCTGAAGATGTAAGATGCTCTTTGGGAGTTAGTTGGACAATAAATTCAGAATATGGCATCTCAAGACTTCTGATAGAGTCCTGAAGATTTTGAGACAGCGCCGGAGCAGCTTCTTTTCTACGCTCCGAGAGTTTAACCGCCATGAGATGACACTCTTTGTCAAGTGCCTCAACCTCTTTTTTCAACGACTCAAGCCGGTCTTCACGATGGTCGTTCTCTTGAAGAGAGGCGTCGAGGGAATTGCGTATCTCAATGAGTTCAGAGACACTTTTGCAATTGTGCTTCCTCATAAGAGAATAGAGTTGAGACAGACGGTCGTCAGTCTCCTGCAGCTTTTCGGGAGAGATAGTGATACCCTCCGCCGTCTTATCAAGTTCCTGCTCTATATCAGCAAGTTCTATCCTGCAAGAGTCAATTCTTTGGGAGATATCATCCATACCCGGAATGATATCAGCATACTTTGCAATAAGATTGGATGCCTCTTTGAGATTGTGCACCAAAGAGATATCCATCGGATGGAAAAGGGACAGCGTCTCCATAACGGAAGTTTTAATCTCTTCCGCATTTGAGAGTTGTTTTTGTAATTCTTCAAGTTCTTCCAATTCCCCATCACGAAGCTTGGCCTCATCAAGTTGTTTAAATTGGAAAGCCCTGTAATCGGCATCGGACGAAGAAAGAGCTATCTCATTTTCCAATTTCCGGAGAGCAGCGAGAGATTTCTCATACTGTGCAAAGAGTTGTTGATATTGATGTAGCAGCTCTGTGCTTTGAGAGAAATAATCAAGTACTGAGAGCTGAAAATCTTTATCAGAAAGGAGTAAATGCTGGTGCTGTTCGTGAATGTCTATGATCTTGGCAGAGATGTCCGTCAATTCAGAGAGAGATACAGGTTCGTCATTGAGAAAAGAACGGGAACGACCTGTCGGGGAAACTACTCTTCTGAGTATGATGTTATTATCAAATTCAGCCTCCACCACGCAATTGCGCGTGTCATCACTGAATACTGAGGTAGATACTTTTTTGCCGAGCAGAAGTGATATAGCTCCCAAAAGGATAGACTTACCGGCTCCTGTCTCCCCTGTAATTATGACCAATCCATCGGGGAATTCGATGTCGAGGGAGTCGATTAAAGCATAATTTTGTATGGTCAGTCTTTGGAGCATACAATTAAAGCAGTCTCTTCAAATAATCAACTATATCTTTGGCTACCTGTTGCTTGGAGCATAAAGGATAATCGGTCACCGTACCATCTTTGTCGATAATTGTAATCTGGTTGGTGTCTCCCCCAAAACCGGCTCCTTCGTGCTCCAGAGAGTTGAGCACTATCATATCCATCTGTTTGCGCAAGAGCTTCTCCCGGGCATTTTTCACGGCATTGTCTGTCTCAAGGGCAAAACCTACGAGAATGGAACCTTTGCGTTTGTGGGCACCTATCTCCGCTGCAATGTCGGCAGTGGGGACAAGTTCGAGGGTGAGGTGGTCATCGTGACGTTTAATCTTGGAAGTGGCAGTCGCAGATGGAGTAAAATCGGCTACTGCAGCACAGAAGATGGTGATATCTGCACCTTTACTGTACAAATCCATAGTCGCTTCCTTCATCTCTCGTGCAGATTCTACCCGATGGATTGTAATATTCGGGTCATCTATCTGCAGCGACACCGGTCCGCTGACCAATTGTACATCCGCTCCCTCTTTGGCAAAAGCTTTGGAGAGTTCATACCCCATCTTTCCTGAAGAATAATTGGAGATAAAACGAACAGGGTCTATGGCTTCTCTTGTGGGTCCTGCAGTGATGAGTATTTTTTTTCCTTCGAATGGACTTCCTGTGGAGAAATATTGAGCAAGATATTCAACTATCTTCTCCGGTTCTTCCATCCTCCCTTTTCCTTCCAGACCGCTGGCAAGCTCTCCTGCCACAGGCTCAATGACTTCCACTCCTCTCGAACTGAGAATTTTCAGATTGTCCTGAGTAGATGGGTGACTCCACATATCTACATCCATGGCGGGAGCTACCATCACAGGGCACCTTGAGGAGAGATAGGTGGTCAGAAGAAGATTATCTGCGATACCACCGGCCATTTTGGCCAATGTATTGGCGGAAGCCGGGGCGACCAAATATGCATCTGCCCAACATCCCAAAGAGATATGACTGTTCCAATCTCCGTTTTCAGGGTTGTAAAACTCTACAAGGATGGGCCTTTTGGAAAGTGTGGCTAAAGTGAGAGGAGTTATGAATTCTTTGGCAGCAGAGGTCATTATCACCTGTACCAGGGCACCTTCTTTCATCAAAAGACGAATAAGCGTCGCCGCTTTGTAAGCGGCAATGCTCCCTGTCACTCCCAGGAGGATATGTCTGCCTTTAAGCATAACACAGTGGGTTATTCCCCGTCTGCTATTCGGTAATAAATCTCACCGTTTTCAAACTCTTCAATAGCAAGCAAAGTAGGCTTGGGAAGCTTCTCGTAATGCTTTGATATCTCTATCTGCTCTCTGTTTTCAAAAGTCTCTTCGAGAGTATCCACATTGTTGTTGGAAAATTCGGCAAGCTTCT
This sequence comes from uncultured Muribaculaceae bacterium, assembly GCA_964388595.1. Classification (GTDB taxonomy): domain Bacteria; phylum Bacteroidota; class Bacteroidia; order Bacteroidales; family UBA932; genus CAYMAX01. Next base: position 6,131 of record CAYMAX010000052.1, on the reverse strand, counting down.
GGCTCAATTCTTCCTTTACTGCTGCTGCTATCTGATTGGACCTTTTGGCAATAATCATCGTAGATTCGTAGATGTTGCCGGTAGGCTGTGCTATCTCAGAAAGATTTCTGGTAATAGTGTTATTACCCGTTTTTTTCTTTTCCATATTTTATTTTTTTAATATTGCTTGTACTTTACGTGAGAGATTATCGAGTTCTTTACGATAATTGGAGTCGGGATATTCGCTCACAAAATTGTAATAATCATCCGTAAAAGCCATATACCTTTCTTTTTGCCTTTCAGGAATACTGTTCAACGCATATTTGTATGATGACATTACAATGTAATACATTATCTGTTCTCTGAAAATGGTCTCAGCATCTTCTTTCAAAACATTCTTAAGAGCATAGTGGGCTGCTCTATAATCTTCGGTGGTGTAATAAAGCTTTGCACCCTCATATTCTTTCCTGTCAAGCCTCTCTTCCATGTCAGTTATCATCTCCTTGCACCTCAGAGTATATTCATTGTCAGGGTTGTCCGCTACATATTCGTAAATCATGGCAAGGGCCTTGTATGTGGGGGTCTGGTCAAGTTCATAACGATATGTCTCATTATAAAGACATTCCAGATAGAGGAACTTGGAGGTCTCTATGAAGGGGGAGCGTGGAAAAGTATTGTTGAAAGATTCAAATGCCGTCTCAGCAGTCTGCATGTCCCCGAGCCTGAAATTGGAAAGTGCTGAATAATACTGCACAGTGTCATCTTGAAGGGTGCCATTTGTGGCCAATTTGAGGGCATCGAACATAGCTGCTGCCTTGGAATACTTTTTAGCATTAAACAACTCGAAAGCTGTTTTATACTTAAGGTCCACATCATTGCCCTCCAATAGGAGTTCATAAGAACTTTTACAGGAAGCAAGGATTAAAAAAGAGAGGAAAAATAGGATAGTGATGGTATTACGCAATGCCTAAATATTTTTTAATCAAACTCTTGAGAACAGGAATATCTATAGGTTTAGAAAGAAAATCATTACATCCTGCTTCCAAGGCCACTTCTCTATCGGACTCGAAAGCAAATGCGGTAACGGCAATAATGGGAACATCTGATGACTCCATCCTGATAAGCTTGGTGGCTTCAAGTCCACCCATCTCTGGCATCTTCATATCCATAAGGATGATGTCCGGCTTCACTTCGGAGAAGAGTCTTACGGCTTCCAGTCCATTGACGGCTCTCACGAGCTTATATTCTTTTCTCAGGATGATATTGAGGAGGTCGTAGTTATTGTCGATATCTTCTGCAATAAGTATGGTTTTCTTTTCTTCTTCCATATTATTTCTCTTTATAAGTTCTTGACGAGTTTCCAACTCAGAAGGAGATTCAATGCGAGTCAACCCCAAAATAAGGATGGGATTGTTCTTCGCATCGCTCTTCTGAATTACGAAATTTGTGGTCACAAAGATAAAATTATCTTTTTGATTTTTGATACGGGACTTAAGATTTATTGAAGAAATCTCTCCCTTCACGAGCGATTTGTACTCCTTCCAGATTTTATAGATATGTTCGGTACCTCCAAAGAGTTCGAATATGATTCTGATGTCACAGGGCTCTGTGGGGACATTAAATTCTTTGAGAAGTGCCGGACTTGAGACATCGGTATTGACAATAAAAAGATTTTCATCCACCTTAAAACTCCACAACACTATATCCTCCACCAAAGAGAGAAGAGACATCTGTGTGAGGCTCTCTCCCAAAGCAGTCTCTGTCTTGGTAAGCTGCGTGATGTCCATCATCAGTCCAAACACTACGGGATTGGATGAATCGTTGACATTGAGTGTCCATCTCGCACTGAAATATCGATTTTCATTGCCCACCATCATCTCAAAAGTGTATTCAAAAATATCGCCTTGTCGTGATTCTGCCAGAGAAAGACTCCAAAGCTCCATTATCATCTTTTTGTCAGATTTATTAAGGAGCTTTAGAAAAGACTTGATATCCCTTTCTGATCCTGTAAGTTCTGTGAAGTTGTCCGAAATAATCCAGCGAGCAGTATTCACATCGTACTGAAAGAAGGCTTCTCGTCCAAGCAAGGAGATATTCCTCCAACTTTCATCCCTTTCGAGTCTGTCTATGCGATCATTGAACACATTGGTAATATCTACAAGGATAATAATATACCCCACTACTCGCTGTTTATCATTGGTGATAGAGAGGAAATTCATCTCAAGATATCTGTTGGATATCAACCGTCCGGAGGGGAGAAATTTGCTTATCTCACCACTCTTGGGGTTAAGCACCACTTCTGTCTTGACTTTCCCGTCTGAAGAAAGTTTTGACTTTTGTTCGGAAGAGAGAAGCGAAGTGGATAGGAGCGATACTTTCGACTCTTTTAATATATTGATACGATAGTTATCCTTATAGAAGCCGTTGTAACCAGTTATTTTGCCTTCGGCATCGAGATAGACAACCCCTTTATCTATATTTTCCGATAGTGATTTTATTTGAAATTCCATTTTTCAGTAACAGTTCTCTCTATCCATGAAATCAATCTATTGGGCAATATGGGACAGAAAACATAAGCAACTTTATTGATGAAACCGGGCATATATCCTGTCCTGCCATGAAACATCATTCTTAATGCCCTTTTAGCTGCAGAACGGGCACTTATCATCACCCCGAGTCCGTGAGCCCATTTAAGTTGTACGGGAGTCAGCTTGTAAAGATTAGTGTCCACCGCTCCGAAATAAATGGAGCAAAACTTCACTCCCGTCTTGATATACTCTGTGCGAAGTGCACGTGTAAGAACTTTGGTATAGGCTTTGGTAGCTGCATAAGTCGAAATGAACGGATAAGGAAGCCAGGCTGCCAAAGAAGAGACATTGAGTATATAGCCACTTCCTCTCTCCACCATGTCGGGGACAAAATAATGGCACATCAGAGAGAGTGTATAATTGTGGATGAGGATGATTTTACCTATCTGCACCTCACTCATGTTACGAAAATGTCTTGCGCACAAAATCCCTGCATTGTTGATAAGAACCTCTATCTGAGCATCAGGTCTCAACTGACAGACCATATCGTAAAGATTTTTGGCTGAATCAAGTTGAGAAAGGTCCATCCCTATCGAGACAAAATCCTGTTGGGGATAAAGTGCCTTCATCTCATCTTTCACAGGATCGGTTTCATTTTGAAAAAGGGCGACAATAATCACATTGTAGCCGAGAGCAGAGAGTTGTCTGACATATTCAAGGCCCATACCGGAAGAACCACCGGTGACCAGAGCGTACTTGCCTTTAGGATTGGTTTTCATTATTAGTTGTAAAATCGGTGCAAATATACTGTTTTTGTCTCAACTATTATGTTTGGTAAAATTATTGTTAAAAAGTTTGTAAATTAGAATTATTATAAATAACTTTGCACCCGAATAAGGAAAAGATGAAGAATATTCAAGATAAAATACGTTCCAAGGGACTGAAAGCGACTTCACAAAGAGTAGCTGTATATCAGATACTTGAAGAGCTTGGACATACTTCGGCCGATGTTATCATAGAGAGAGTCAAGATTAAATGCCCCTCTCTGACAGTAGCCACAGTATATAATATCCTTGAATCTTTTTCTCAGGCAGGACTTATCAACCGCCTTTCAAGCTCCAATGTCAAGATGTACTACGATGTCAACACCTTTCCCCATTGTCATCTTTACAGTATCAGTGACCAGAAATATGAAGATTTCGTTGACAAGAAGCTTACACTCATGATTACCGACTATCTCTCTGACAAACATATCGAAGGATTCAGGATGAAAGGTGTCGAAGTCCACATTTTGGGAGAATTTACATGAATAATCCAATAACTCATAACATTTTTAAAATTAACTAATTATGTCATCAATCAAAGGTACACGCACAGAACAAAACTTGCTCAAAGCATTTGCAGGAGAATCACAGGCAAGAGGTCGTTACACTTATTTTTCCAGCACCGCCAAGAAGGAGGGTTACGAACAGATAGCAGCCATCTTTCTTGAGACAGCTGAACAGGAAAAAGAACATGCCAAGAAATTCTTTAAATTTTTGGAAGGTGGAACAGTAGAGATTACCGCTTCTTACCCTGCCGGTATCATCAGCACTACAGCAGATAATCTTCTTGCAGCTGCCACCGGAGAGAAAGAAGAATGGTACGAATTATATCCTGAATTCGCCAAGATAGCACGTGAAGAGGGATTTGTTGAGATAGCAGTAGCTTTTACTGAGATAGCAAAAGTAGAAGCAGAGCACGAAGCCCGTTATCGCATTCTATTGGAAAGAGTGACAGATTGCAAAGTTTTTGAAAGAGATGGTGAGATACTATGGCAGTGCCGCAACTGCGGTTATGTCTACAGAGGCAAGAAAGCTCCTGTCAAATGTCCCGCCTGCCAGCATCCTCAAGCTTATTTTGAACCCAAGAAGAACAACTATTAGTCTTCAGGCTTCATAATCCAACGACAGTACCCGTTTCTATTTCCCTATCCAAATGATATAGAGACGGGTATATTCGTAAAAGTAAGGGCGAAAATTGACATCATAACAGTTTTTTTTGTAACTTTGTACGCTAAATGTTTTTACATCTAAAACCTCTATAATGACTACAACAACTGAAAAGAAAAACTACACTCTGCCCATCATCATGATGTTTGCACTCTTCTTTATGATTGCATTCGTGACAGGGTTACCAAGCCCTATGGGCGTCATAGTTGCCAAACAATTTGGCGCTACTAATTTCGAGTCACAGCTCGGATTTTTCGCCAATTTCATTGCATACGCCTTTATGGGTATCCCGGCGGGGCTGATGCTAAAGAAGATAGGTTATAAGAAAACTGCTCTCATCGCCATTGTTGTAGGATTTATCGGTGTCGGAGTTCAATTCCTTTCCGGTCAGGTTCAGAGTTTTGCTGTTTACATCATCGGAGCATTTATCTCCGGATTTTCGATGTGTATGCTCAATACAGTTGTAAATCCTATGCTCAACACTCTCGGTGGTGGCGGAAAGAGAGGTAATCAGCTTATCCAGTTCGGAGGTTCCATCAATTCGATTGCAGCCACGATTACCCCGATGCTCGTCGGTTATCTTATGGGTGCAGAAGCAGGACGCACCATTCAGAAAGCAAATCCTGCTCTGTTCTTGGCTATGGGTATATTTGCTCTTGCATTTCTCGTTTTGTGGTTCGTTAAGATTCCTGAGCCCGGTATCGCAACTAAACAAGTGAACAGCGGACAGGAGAAAAATCACTATAGTCCTTTCTCATTCCGTCATTTCATCCTTGGCATCATCGCCATATTCTTCTATGTCGGTATCGAAGTGGGTATTCCAAGTACAGCCAACCTCTTTATGACCACCCTCACCCCTGAGATGGCCAATACTACTATAGCAGAATACCAGCACCAACAGTCAGATGCCTCCTATTTGGAGACTTTGGCTGCAGAAGATAAGGCCAATATCGAAAACAATAATTATGTTCCAAAAGTCGTTGACGTTGATTCATACAACAAGGCTGTAAAGGTGTCAAACGGAGAGATCACTCCCGGACTTGGCATTTCTGCCGCCATTGCAGGCTTTTTGGTAGGTATCTACTGGCTTCTGATGCTTATAGGCAGACTCATAGGTGGGTCTGTGGGAGGTAAGTTCTCAAGCAGGTCTATGCTTTGGTTTACTTCAGGACTTGCACTCATCTTACTTGCTTTAGCTATCTTCATCCCCACCAGCACCTCCATCGGATTGTCCATCAAAGGTGTTGATGTAGCTGTTCCTTTCAGCATTATTCTGATTATCTGCTGCGGGCTTTGCACCTCCATTATGTGGGGAAGTATTTTCAATCTTGCAGTAGAAGGATTGGGCAAATATACCGAAGCAGCTTCAGGCATCTTTATGGTAATGGTCTGTGGCGGAGGGATTCTCCCTCTCATTCAGGGATTCTTTGCTGATAAATTCAGCTATCTGAGCAGCTATTGGGTAATATTCGCAGCAATGCTGTTCCTCCTTTTTTACGCATTGCTTGGCTATAAAAATGTAAATAAAAATATTCCAACCGAATAATTCAAAAATGGAGAAATCACTGGTTATAGGAGTAGACTTAGGGGGTCAGACTACCAAATTGGGAGTAGTGGATGCACGTGGCAATAT
>CAYMAX010000051.1:0-9748 GCA_964388595.1 uncultured Muribaculaceae bacterium | reverse complement strand
CCATGACTTTCAAGAATCAAGATACCGGAGAGTTTCCGCAAGAGTGGGTGGAGCACTATAAGACTATCGGAATTCCTATCCCGGAGGGCAGTTTGGGTAACAATCCGAACGATATCTTCAATGCCGAAGTCTATAGTAGAGTGAAAGAAAAAAAATAAAATATAACTTTGCACAAGTATGAAAGGATATATTCAAATATACACCGGCAACGGCAAGGGTAAGACTACTGCCGCTCTCGGTCTCACATTGAGGGCCGTTGGTGCCGGTAAAAAGGTATTTTTCGCACAGTTTGTAAAAGGTCGGATATACTCCGAAGTGAAAGCTATCAAAGAATATCTCCCGTCAGTGGAGGTGAGACAATATGGCCTTGATTGCTTTATCTTCGACAAGCCGTCACAGGAGGATATCGATATGGCCCGCAAGGGACTCAAAGAGATTGAGTCCGTGATAACATCGGGCAAGTATGATGTCGTGGTGCTCGACGAAGCCAATATCGCCATCTACTATCATCTCTTCTCTTCCCAGGAACTCATAGAGATACTCCGGCACAAACCTGAAGAGATGGAGATCATAATCACGGGCAGATACGCCACTCCTGAGCTGACAGCATTTGCAGACCTGGTCACCGAGATGAAGGAAATCAAACACTACTACACTCAGGGAGTAGATGCCCGAGAGGGAATAGAATACTGATAAAGGGCTCTACTTGGTGCACTGCGCCAGGTCGAAAATCACATCTCTGCTTCTCACCTTATCGAAAAACTCTTGTGAGTTGGTCTTTTTGTCCTTGCGGATATTGACCAGCACTTTGATATTGGGGTCTGCTGCGCGCACACCTGCACTGGCACAGCGAAGCAGGATGCCGAATGAGATAAACGAATTATTCACTGCCCCCTCTCCTATCCTTCCCTGAGGCCATACCATGCCGTTATTTACCTGATTGCCTATCTGTACAATATCGGGAGTGGCATCGTTGTCCACAAACAATTTGACGGTCCTGTAGGAGTATCCGTAAATCTCCCCTTCGAGGGCAGATTCTCTTTTACCTTCCCACGAAGCAGGCATAGGTTGATTTTCAGGAGAAGTCTGAATGTCGCTGTAATAAAGGGCCAAAAGCACTTTTTTGCCATTGGCTTTAGCCTCTTTGGCCCTGAGGATAGCATCAGCAGTAGCAGCACTGTCGACCACAAGGGGAAGATATACCCAATCTGAGGCGGTGCGGAAATCGGTATTTTGCCACTTTTCCAAATCAGGAAAATCGCGGGAAACAGGAGTAGGTACAGATATCTGAGTATTGGGGTCTGCATATTGTTCTGCAATGTTCTTATAGAGCTGTGCTACCTGTGAAGGCCATCCCTCTAATCTCATGCGTCTTGTCATATCTTCGGAGGAAAACAATACCAATATTGGTTCCCAGTACATTGTACCATATCCCAGTCCGTCAGGGACTGAATGCACTATATCATTGATCTCTCTGATATGAGGCTTGGAATATTCACATACGCAGACAGGTTTCTGATAGTGAGCCGAAAGGTCATCGAGATTGTTTTTCAAATCTTCGAGTGTACCGTGCCACTGGTCATAATATGATACTCCGATGATGTCAAAACGAGCTCCGTAGGTCTCCATGTGGTCGAGAAATTGGTGACAAAGACCATTCTGCCCGCCAAGGGCGAGGTGCACCATCAGTTTTGCTTCGGGAAGCACTTCGAAGACAGCTCTCTGACCAGATTTGTAGAGTGCGCACATCGCCTCCCAATTGGCCTCTGTGGAGTGGTCATCTATCCTTCCTTCGGGCCATACAAAGCCGTGATTTATCTCATTTCCTATCTGAACTATGGATGGAGGTACTCCCTCCTGTTTCAAAGTCAATAGGACATCCTTGGTATATTCATACAACGCACTGTCGAGTGAAGCCCCCGTAAATGACTGCCATGAAGATGGTTTGTACTGTTTATCGGGGTCTGCCCAATAATCGCTGTAATGAAAATCAAGAGCAAATTGCATTCCAGCAGATTTAATCCTGCGAGCCATGGCCAATGTATGTTCCAAGTCGCAGAAGCCATCTCGTGAATACCCATTTGGTGCCGACGGGTCGACGAAAATACGAAGTCTGATGGTATTAAATCCGTAGTCGCTCATAATGGCCACCACATCTTTTACTTTCCCTTTACTGTCATGAAATACTGCACCCCTTTTCTCCATTTCGGGGACAAAAGAGATGTCTGCCCCTATTACGAACTTTTCTGCTTTGGGAGCACATGCTGCCAAGAGCAGAAGAGCGGTCAGCGATAATAAATAAATACGTTTCATATTTTTGGTTTTATATTAAAATCGAAATACTCTTCTCTAATCTCCGCCGGAGAAGTGAAAGGTGCACGATGGGTGTTGTCATTGTTGAGAGGAACAGGCACACCGGAAGAAGCGGGAGAAGCAGGTTTGGGGATAATTCCCTCTTTTTTGAGTTCGAGACTGTCTTGGGCAGACAATTGTTCCATCTCCACTATCTCGCGTGAGCCGGCCATGGTATCTACACTTTGAGCTATGTTGGTCTGACGAATAGTGGCAGCATCTATACCTCTTTGGAAGATATCGGTGATAGTCCTGCGGAGATTGAGACGAGAGGAATCTATCACAGCAGTATAGCTGGGAAGGTTTGCTGTCTTGTACCTTACCTAGCCGAGACGATATTTGATGTGGTCTGTGTCATTCATATCTCCTGTGATGTTGATACCGAGCCTCAACGGAAGGGGAGATTTAATCACAGAGACATGATAGGCAAATGTCATATCGAGATTGTGAATACCGCTTATGGCGGCCTGATATCTGTCCATCTGCATGATGAACGGGAAGACTTCTATCTTGCTATTATTGACAAGCAGTTCGACAGATATACTCTTAATCTTGTTATTGGTCCTGTCCTTAAATTTGAGCATCTTGGATATCTCTGTAAATGTCTCTCCATCAAGCAATACCAGGTCAGTACCAGTGATTCTGCATGCGCCGTTCAGAGAGGGTAGCACGATGTTCATATTGGTGTCGATATCGGAAGTGGCAGCTATCTGGCAATTGATGAATCCGCTGAATGAACGAAGCATGGGGAGGAGAGTATCGACAGAAGGGATAAGGTCTATAAGTTTGTCTACCTGCACATCTGAAAGTTCAAGGTCAAAACCGGTAGTGAGGTCTTTTTTGGTCTTGGTGGAATACAATGCTTCCAGCATCAAATCCCCGGCATCAGTCAGAGCTTCCAAAGACTTTATCTGCAAACTTCTGTTCTTGGCCACAAGTTCTGTATGGACATTGTAGAGATTGATTTTTGCATACTTACCGGAGAAGACATCAAGTCTGATGTCCATATCGACATTGTTGGGAATGATTAGCAGATTGCTCGCAGAAGAAGATGTATCGACCATCTCAGTAAGAGCCTGCTGCATCTTATCGTCATCATCGAGAGCCACAAGTGCATTTTTGTCTTTGTCTGTGGAAGCTGAGTATGCAGCCCCGGCGTTGGCGGCAGTGACCAATTCATTGAGATTGAGAGTATCAGATTCGATGCCTATATCGGCTCGGAGTTTACCTCTCCCTCTTATCACATTCTTTATCCCCCAGATACGTCCATTGACCCTGATATCAGACTCTCCAGAAGAGATAGCAGTCTCATAGAAGTTCACTTCATTGGTATTGAAAGATATATTGATGGAATCGATGTTGTTGCGCAAGGGGAAAATAGGGGTGACTACCCTGCCACCTTTTGCCTTCAGGGAGCCTCTTATGTCATAATCTGCGAATATTTTCTTTATCGAATTGGAGACAGATACTTCCACATTGCCTTTGGTGCCAAAATCGTCTTCAGTAAGAGACAGATTTCTCATTCTGCGATTATACGCCGTCAAAGAATCTCTTTGTATGTGAGGGTAGATGATTTGGAGGGAATCAAGTCTGCGTTCCCTTCTTTTTTGCTGTCTGATATCTTCAGCGCTGTTGCCTGCATTGGTCCCCGTGATGTCAAATGCACAATTGCGAAGTGAATAACGACTTGTGCGGTCGCGATAAGAAAGCCTTCTGGCATTTGCTGCAAAATTGATAACAGGGATGGTGTCTGCGATTTTGGAAGGGAGTATACTCAAATTGCCCTTCAGGTCACGGACATTGATTCTCGAAGAATCGGCTGTAGTAAGTCGGAAGCGTTGTGCCTCCACTTTGCCTGTCACCGGCTGGACTTTGGTAGTGTCTCCTGAAGCTATCTCGGCGGCTCCGCGTGCAGATACTCTCCCTTTGGAGAGAGACAAGTAAAATTGGTGCTTGTAATCTGCATAGAGAGAGTCCGCCCGTAAGGAGGCTCTCAGGGTATTAATTCCCTTCTCCATAAGGGTATCACGCTTATTTTCACTCGAACCGAAAGAGACTCTCCCTTTCATAGCTATAAGTTTAATCGTGTCTTTGGGCATATCTACATAAAGAGAGTCGGCCTCTATCCTACCCCTGATGCGTGTCCTGCCTATGTTCGCCATACTCAGATCACTCATATTGAAAACTCCTTTAAGGTCTACATCGGCATTGCCGTGGGCAGTGATTCCATGCTTGGTAAGAAGATAATTAGAGATCTTGTCGAGATTGAGATTGCCCAATGCTGTCACATCAACATTGGGGTCATCCAGAAGATTCATGACCGAGCCTTTGACATGTAGTGACACGCCGTTGGCCACCAGGTCCATCTGATGGATTTTCACTCCGGTAGAGAGAGGTCGGTCAGGCAGATAATCCAAATGAGCATCCAGAGTGAGAGTATCGACTTTCACCCCCTCTTTGGGATAAAGGAGTTGACTTGTCGGTATTTCGATATTGGCAGAGACAGATGGCATCTTGCTGCCGTCGAAATAATATTGTCCCTCTATCTTGGCACTTAGCGAAGCAGTAAGATTGGTAGTGACCATATCTTTCTGAGGAAGGATATCATGGTCTATGTATGACAAAGTCTTGTCAACAGACATTGTATCTATCGATATTCCGAAATCTGTCTCAAGATACTTTTCGAATTTTCTTATCCCTCCACTCATAACTATCGGGATGCCCGCTATGGAAAATGTAGTAGTATCTATCACACAACTCTGCTGCGAAGGATTAACTGATACCTGCCCGAATAGTAAAATGGGCAGATTGCTGCAATAAACTTTGGACTCAAGCATCACATCGGAAGAGGAAGAGAAAGAGAGTGAATAGGTATCGCCTTGTTTTTTACGGATTCTCAGAGAATCTATGCGGATGTCTGCCAATGATTGATTTTTCTCGTCGTTGTAGATAATCTCGCTCTTTTTGATACGGAAGTTATCTATCTTTATTTTCTCCAAATCGGTGGCCAGGTTGCCACGAATGTTAAGTCTGTTGATATCTGCCTCCATAGACATCTCATCGGGACGACTGTCATAGATAATCACCGCCTCCCTTATTGAGATCCTTTTGACATTCAGGTCGATGGAAGTGGATGAAGTATCTGCCTCTTCCTGAACATCGGTATCTGAGGAGAAAATATCCCAATTGGGCTTTTCCCAAGGCGATATATATGCGTATATTTCGGGATTGTCGAGCCTGATTCTGCGGACATCTATCTTGCCGAGAATCAATTTGGGTATATTGACCGAGATAAGCAGTTGCTTAAATTTTACCGGAGTAAAAGCCTCATCGGGGATAGAGAGAAGGACCACCGAGTCAGTCTCGTCTGAATAAGCCCCGGAGATTATCTGACCATTGGAAAGTTTGAAAGAGAGGTATGGGAACTCCTCGAAGAGCGACAGCGAGAGGGTATCATACTGTACTTCACCTTTGGGGATGTATCTCCCTGCTATGGAGATGATAGTCGACCTTAGAGCATTGGAAGATACCACTTTGGAAGCAATGTATGGAATACCGATGATTATAAATATTATGACACCCAAAGTTATCGATGTTACTTTTATCCATTTATGTTTTGCCATAGCTTGGTGATATTTATTATTTGACTCCCAATTCAAGAGCTACATTGACGTAAAAAGAGATAGCCCCATTGATATGGTCACCCTGCAGGGCATTTAGGGTGACATCATCCCCCCTGCTGTGGTAGTAATTGTAGAAATTGGAAGCATTGACAAAGGGGACATAATTGTCGTTGAGCGCGTGATATAATACTATGGGAGCAGTTATCGAATAGGAACTGTTGATCAGAGAATTGAATTTGAGAGAATTGCACATCGAGATAAAATCTTTATTAGTCGCTTCTGTAAACGCATCTTCCACTATAAAATCAGATACGGTAGTGGTCCCGATAAATTTGGTAATCTGCTCTGCATCATAGTTTTTACTATTGATCCAATTGTCATAATTGGCAAGAAGCGGACCTTTGAAGATATTGGCATAGTCAAGATGGAGCGAACTGCCAAAGTCCTGACCGATGAAGGTAAGTGGAATGGATGGAGAGAAATAGACATAGTTGCTTTTCAAAATAGTAGAATAAGTCTCCATCGGATCGTACGGACCGCCTCCTGCAAATACCTTAATCACATCTATGTCGGACTTTCCGAAGGCATACAGAGCAGTGGAAACAGCTGCATATCCACCTTCAGAATAGCCTATGATATAAGCATCATCTGTGAAAGTAATATTTTGCGAAGCGAGATATTCTCTCACTGCATACAACATATCGACAGAGACAGTAGCATATTCATCTCTGCACAGGTAGGGATGGGGAAGATTCTTCGAAGCACCGAAGCCAAGATAATCGGGAATGACTACTATATATCCAAAAAATGAGAACACATTGTCAATCATAGACATCTTGACACTCGGGACGGAGGCATTGTCTGTAATAGTGTAGTGGTCAGAGATGATGACCCCTTTAAATCTGCTGTCGATGGGGTAAGAAATCAATCCTGACACTTCGGTCCTGCCATTAGCGGGACTATCTGTCATATAGTGAATGGATTCCACTCGTATATTGCCATCTGGAACGATATCAAAGTATGTACGAAATGCTGATGGCATACCCAGGCCCGATAAAAAAGCATCTCTACTGTAGTCAACGCTACCTGTAGTAGAGACATAGTATAAAAACTGATTCGGTGTCTCTTTCGAGCAGGAGGGAAATAAACCTGCTGAGAGAATGGCTGCACAAAGAAAAAGATAGAATCGTTTCATAGATGGACAATCGTTCTACAAATGTAATAAATAATCAGTTTGAACGTTCTTTAATAATTGCACGCCCAAAAATCGAATTCTCTTTCGAAAATGTTATAAAAAATAAGATTTTACTGAAAGTATTTAATAATATTTTGTTTTCTAATTACACTCTATTATATTTGTCAATAAAATAATTACGCTATGTCACTCAATCTTAACGACTTTTTGTCAGATAATGCTAAGAATATGAGAAGGTCAGCCATCAGGGACCTTCTTAATGTCGCCAACAAACCCGAAATTATTTCTTTCGGTGGCGGATTTCCCAACACTCTCACTTTCCCTGTAGAAGATCTTAAAAAGATTATGATGGAACTTATGGATGAGATGCCCAATAAAGTCCTCCAGTATGGTTCTACAGAAGGAAGTGTAGCTTTAAGAACACAGATTGCCAAGAGATATCAGAAAGATGGCGTGAATGTAGGTATCAACAACATTCTCATCACTACTGCTTCTCAACAGGCTATCGATTTGGTTTCCAAGATTTTTATCAACCCCGGTGATACCGTACTATGCGGACTTCCCTCTTACCTCGGTGCTCTTCAGGCATTCTGGTCATATCAGGCCAATCCCATCGGCATCAAGTCAGATGAAGAAGCCGAAGCTGTGGTAAGTGCACTTATCGCTACCGGCAAGAAACCCAAATTTATCTATGCCATCCCCGATTTCCAGAACCCATCAGGAGTCACTATGAGTTTCGAGAAACGTCAGGAGATTATCGATGTCGCTCGCAAATATGATCTCATCATCCTCGAAGACAGCCCTTATAAAGATATCAGATTTGAAGGAACATCTTATCCCACCATGTACTCCATCGCTCCTGAGAGAGTTATTCTTCTGGGTACATTCTCCAAGACATTTGTTCCGGGATTCCGTCTTGGCTGGGTTCTCGCAGACGAACATATCATCGAGAGACTCATCGTTGCCAAACAGTCTTCCGACCTCTGTACCCCTATCTTCTGCCAGGAAGTGGCAGCTCGCTACATGGAAAAAGGTCTTTTCGAAGAAAATCTCCAGAAGACCATCAAGCTTTACAGACACAAGAGAGACCTCATGCACGAATGTCTTACCAAATATATGCCCAAGGGAGTTACCTGGACAAGACCTGAAGGCGGTTTGTTCCTCTTCGTCACTTTGCCCAAGGACATGGATGCCCGCGAACTCTTCGATATAGCTATCAAAGAAAATGTTGCATTCGTCATAGGTGAAGTATTCTTCTGCGACGGCAAAGGACAGAACACTCTACGTCTCAACTTCTCATACGTAAGTGATGACCAGATGGACGAAGGTGTCAAGAGACTTGGTAACGCCATTAAGAAATTGATGACCAAATAAGTTTCTCCCACTCGAAAATTTACGCCACTTTGTTTTCGAAGTGGCGTTTTTTATTAATTTTACCACAAAAAGAAGTTCTATGATTCGTATTACCAAAGAATTCAGATTCGAAGGTGCTCATGCCCTGTCGGGATACAATGGAAAGTGTAAACATATACACGGGCACTCATATCTTCTCTATGTCACCATCAGAGGAGAGGCACTTAAGGACAAATCATCTTCTCAGGACGGGATGCTGATGGATTTCAATGAGTTGAAGCAGATAGTCAACAGTCGTATCATCGATGTATATGACCACTCTCTGATGATGTGTCAGGGGTCAGCCCTTCAAGAAGAGATTATCCGTGAATATGGCAATGTGGTAGTGCTTCCTTTTCGTCCCACTTGCGAAAACCTTATATCCCATTTTGCAAATATCATCATACAGGCTCTCCCTTCCGGGGTAGAACTATACTCTTTGAAACTTTATGAGACAGCCACCTCTTTCGTAGAATGGTTTGCGGAAGATAACGCTTCAAGATAGATTATGGATAAACTATTCCTCATAGATGGCCACGCCTTGATGTACAGGATGTATTATGCATTCATCAATCGCCACATCGTCAACACCAAGGGGACTGACACTTCTGTACTCTTCGGATTTGTCAAATACCTTCTCGAGCTCATCCGTAAGGAATCCCCTACTCATCTCGGAGTAGCATTCGACCCCCCATGCAAGACCTTCCGTCACGATGCCTATGACCAATATAAAGCCAATAGACCTCCCGCTCCTGAAGTGATTAAAAATTCTTTTGACCCATTGGTTGATATCATCAAGTCTCTCGGCATACCGATACTCATGGTCCCAGGGTATGAAGCAGATGATGTGATAGGTGCTATGGCCAAAAAGAGTGAAAAGGAAGGTTGTCAGGTGTTTATGGTGACTCCTGACAAGGATTTCGGTCAGCTCGTATCAGATAACATCATTCAGTTTAAGCCTGGCAAAAGTGGGACAGACAATGAATATCTCGGCAAGAAGGAGATTTGTGAAAAATACAACATCAAAGACCCCAAAGAGGTCATTGACATTCTCGCCATTTGGGGAGATGCAGTGGACAATGTCCCGGGGGTACGCGGTGTAGGTGAAATAGGTGCCAAGAAGCTTGTATCTACTTATGGTTCAGTAGAAAACATTCTGGCCCATCTTGATTCTCTCCCCCCGAAG
>CAYMAX010000050.1:0-10250 GCA_964388595.1 uncultured Muribaculaceae bacterium | reverse complement strand
TTGTACCCGGAGCCGGGGTCGAACCGGCACAGCCTTAACAGCCACTGGTGTTTGAGACCAGCGCGTCTACCAATTCCGCCATCCGGGCAACGAAGTGGTAAACTTTGGACGGCAAAGGTATAATAATTATTTTTATATTTGTGAACTGAAGACTCAATTATGGATAAAAAGATATTTATCGAAACCTCTTTTGACGGATTACATAAAATACTCGATAAAGAGAAAGAGGTCATTGTGATAATCGACAGGAAAGTAGATGAGATATATGGCTCAGAATTTCCTTATCGCAAGATTATCATTGACACATCTGAGGAGCATAAGACTTTAAATGTGGTGGAGGATGTGATTAAGGAGCTTCTTTTCGGAGAAGTCACCAGAGAGGTCTTGATTCTTGGTGTCGGAGGTGGCATCACCACAGATATTACCGGATTTACTGCTTCGATTTACAAACGCGGGGTCAGGTTTGCTTTCTGCCCTACATCCCTTGTGGGACAGATAGATGCAAGCATAGGGGGCAAGACGGGTGTCAATTTCGCCGGATATAAAAATATCGTGGGGGTTATCAGACAACCAGAATTTACATACATCTGCGTTACTTCTCTCGGCACTCTTCCCAAACGCCAGTTTGCTTCAGGACTTTCGGAGATGCTCAAAACATTTATTATCGCCGACGAGACTTCGTATCATACTTTATTACTTCTTTTGGACCTGCAGAGAGCATATTCAGGAATGAGATTTGACCAGGACGAGAAAAAAGTATTTACTGACCTCATCCGAAGAGCCATCGAGATTAAGTGCTCTATAGTACGGGGAGATGTCAATGATATTGGGGACAGACGCAAATTGAATTTTGGACATACTTTCGGTCACGCCATAGAGAAATGTTATATCAATAAAATAGATATCGTCCATGGAGAAGCAGTCACAGAAGGAATGGTGATAGCTGCACGACTATCCAACAAACTCGGATATCTCTCCTCAACTGATTTGCATCAATTTGAGATGGATATCTCTTCCATAGGTCTTCCGTTGGTGAGCCATGTCGACCTCTCCAAACTTATCTTTTCGATACGCAACGATAAGAAAAGAGAAGGAAATTCTATTAACTTTGTCTTTATTGAGAAAATCGGAAGCGTTTTTGTCAAACCTATTGCCATTGATGAGCTTGAATTGTTAGTTAATGATCTGCATTAGTATCAGCGAATACGGATTTGATGAGTGCCAAAAGGCTCTCCACAAGTGCGAGAAGTATAGAAAAACTTTTCCGGACTTGATGGCGGAGTTGCGTCTGGACCTTTGCGGACTCAATGAAAATGAGGTCAGAGAGTTATTTCTGTCATCCGATATCCCGATGATAGCCACTTGCCGCCGTCGCACACAGCATCTGTACGCCCACGCCATCCTCGCAGGGGCAGAGTATATAGATATCGATGTTTTGTCTCCGAAGTCTCTTTTTGAGACCGTAACCCCTATCACCCGCAGAAAACATACTAAAAGGATTTTATCGTATCACGATTATCAGAAGACACCTTCGATTCAAGAGATGCTCAGTCTCTACCGCAAAGCTGTAGAGCTCGGAGCAGATATCGTTAAAATAGTCACCACTGCCAACAGTATCGAGGATTCTGAAACTATATTGAGCCTTTATGCTCTTCAGAGAGCAGGCAGACTGGATGGAGATGTCCCACTGATAGCCTATTCGATGGGTGTGCAGTCCAGATATTCGAGATTGGAAGCTCAGATGATGGGTGCCCCGATAGTTTATTATGCCCTCAACGAAAAGAGTGTTTTGGTCCCAGGGATGCTGACCATCAACCAATTTGAGCAGCTTCGCTGTCGTAACGGCTTCTCCGGAGATGTCACTATCCCCACATCCAAGAGTGTGGCACAGAGGGCTATCATAGCTGCCGGTCTAGCTCGTGGAGAGAGTGAATTTCATAATTTCAGTCACTGCAGAGATATCGATTCGGCGGTAGGAGTTGCCAAACAATTCGCCTCGAAGGTTTATTCGGAGGACGACACTCTGTTCGTGGCTGGCAAAGGATTCCCATTTGATAAAAAGATTCACGACAGTATGATGTCGCCTATCACTTCAGCCATCATGATGACAGACACTTTCAACATCTTCGTGGGAGAGTCCGGGCTTCTTTCCAGACTTTGCATCCCTATTGCAGCGCAGTTGGGAGAGGGTGTTACCATCACAGGAGAAGGCAATTTGTTGGGAAGGGTGATGTATGGGTGCAAGGATACCCTCGAACAATTCAATGCCAAATGTATTTTGACTGCAGAAGAGACTCTTCCTGCAGTAGTCAGCGGTCCTCTTCACGGAGGCAAGGTCACCGTATCGGGCAAAAAGGGCTCTCAACTTATTTCGGGATTGTTGATGGCTCTTCCTCTGTGCAAAAAAGACAGCGAACTTACAGTCACCAATGTCACAAGCGTTCCATACATTTTGATGACCCTCGATGTCATCAAACTCTTCGGGATTGATATTTCTTTCATCACCGATGACAATAATATGATATTCACTATCCCCGGAAAGCAAAAATATCTTCCTGTCGAGATGACTTTGGAGGGAGATTGGAGCTCCGCTTCCAATTTTATCGTAGCTGCAGCTATTTTCGGAGATGTCAATCTTTATGGTCTTTATCTCGATTCGCATCAAGCCGACAGAGACATCGAAAAGATAGTAAAAGATGCCGGTGCCATAGTTGAGACTTTTGGTAATAATAAATTGCATGTCAAGAGGGGGCATCTCGTCTCATTTGATTACGAAGCAACGCACTCCCCCGACCTGTTCCCTATTTTGGTGGTCCTCGCCTCATTCTGCGAAGGGACAAGCACTATTACAGGTATCAACAGACTTCGCAACAAAGAGAGCGACAGAACATTGGCCATCTGCCAGGAATTTACCAAAATGGGGATGGAATTGGAGCTTGAAGATGATTCGATGTTGGTCACGGGATGTTCTGTGAGTAGAAGAATATTAGAAAAGAGGCTTCTCAAAGGGGGTACCTATTCATCCTTCGGGGACCATAGGATAGCGATGGCTCTGAAGATAGCCTCTTTGGGCTGTGACGATAAAGTCACGATAGAAGGGATGGATTGTATCAATAAATCTTTCCCCACTTTTGAAACACTTTTTAATTCTCTTTACGTAAAGGGTAAATAATGAATTCTTTCGGGCGGGTTTTTAAAATCACTCTTCAGGGAGAATCTCACTCTCCGGCTGTGGGGGTGATTATCTCTGGTGTACCCCTCGGCATTGTCCTCGGCTCATCATCTTTCAGAGATGACCTTCTCAGAAGGAAAAGCGGTGCAAAAGGGACCACACAAAGACAGGAAGATGACATTGCCCATATTACCAATGGCACCCTCAACGGCATCACCACAGGAGAGCCACTGAGAATACTCTTTAAAAACAGCGATATTCATCCCGAAGATTACGAACAGTTCCGCTCCATACCACGCCCCGGGCATGCAGATTTCGTAGCACAAATTAAATACAGGGAGCACCACAAAAGCGGTGGCGGCATATTTTCAGGAAGGATGACACTTCCCTTAGTGGCAGCAGGTGTCGTCGCCAAAAATATCATCGCTCCCATCTCTATCTCCGCCCGTCTTATTGAGGCAGGAGGAGTCCCGTTGGAGGGCAATAACCCATTTGACAACAAAACTTTCTGCGATACCCTCGATAGGGCAGTCAGTGAAGGAGATTCATTGGGGGGTGTGGTAGAATGTGTTTGCACCGGCGTCCCCATAGGATTGGGAGACCCTTTTTTCGATTCATTGGAATCAAGAATTGCACATCTTGCTTTTTCTGTCCCCGGTATCAGGGGCATTGAATTCGGTGATGGCTTCGCAGCTTCCCGCATGAAAGGTTCGCAGCACAATGATTGTTTCATCGATAGCAAAGGAAGCACTGCTACCAACGGAGCAGGAGGTATCAACGGAGGCATTTCCAATGGCAATCCCATCGTTTTCAGGGTAGCTGTCAAACCTCCCTCAAGCATATCCAAAACACAGAGGAGCTACAATTTCGCAGAGGACCAAATGGAAGATTTTACGATAACAGGGAGACACGATGTATGCTTCGCCCTGCGTCTTCCGGTGGTAATGGAGAGCGTGGCAGCCTGCGTACTTTGCGATGAGTTGTTATCTATGGATATAGATTCTTGATTTGTCAATATACCCCGACAGATCTTCATACCAATTCTGGTAACTTGTCCCCTTGGAGATATACCATTCTCTGTAATGAAGATATACTGTCTCCATAAAGTAAGTCTCTACGGGGTAATCTATCGACTTCGGAGTCATAATCCCCCACATCATACCTGTGTTGGAAAGATATGGATCGTTCTGACTCAGACCCGATTGATTGTTGACTGTAGATGAAGCAAGGCTGGTCTTTTTAAAGCCCGGCATATGAACTTCCCAACTCCTGACAGGATTATCAAAATCAGTAACGATGATGAAGTTATTAATTCTGTCGAGCGATACATCTGAATAATCGAGAGGAGAGGTAAATGTTATTTTACAATTGTGTACCACCGATGGGTAGTATGGATAATCGGGGATGGTGTTCACCAAAGTACTGATACCGAAAATCTCCGCAGGGTCATTGAAAAGAGGAATGACGGGATATGTTTGTCCGCTCTCCATACCATTCACCACTGTCATGGGAAGTGTCCCCTCGGGGGTATGAGTCAATTGAGAGGACTGCACGAATCCAACTGCCAAACTATCTATCTGAAAAGCCATCGCTATTTTCTGAGTAGTACCGGCAGCTCTGAGCTTCCAATCATATTCCATATACACCACTTCGTTCTGTGCGTTGCTTGTCCAGGACAATTTAAAATCACACACTATGTCGTTCATATCATAATCTCCGGTATAGGGCCAGAGGTCTTCAAACATAATGGTGCCGAAAGTGGAATTGTTGGGGAAGTAGGAACGATATGCGATGGTAGGGTCATTGTCATCAATATCCACGTCGCTGAATACTCCGTCTCCGTCTTTGTCTTCTATGACAGGGACAGGTGTGAGCACTCCGAGTCCTTTGTTATAAGCAGATTCGGGAATATTTACTACTCTGTCGGCAAGTAATTTTACCCAGCGGACTGTGTTATCGCAATTGGGAGTGTAATCCTCCAGCGTATTGCCTGTCTTGCCCAATTCTTTGTGCCAGACTTCGATATTGCCCTCAAGATGAGATTCTGCCTCGACAAGAGAATACATACTGTTATTGACAATAATCAGTGAATAGCCCTCGTCATCATTGTATATAGTGTAGTGGTCTCCATATTCATTGGCAGTATTGAAAGAGATAATGCTGCCATCTTTGAGATATATCTCAGTGTCATCAAACTCCACATCGTCTGCCAAAAGCAGAGATCCTTCATAAAAAGTGGCCTCTAATTCATCAGAATCAAATTCGTTGGAAACCTCTATATATCCATAATTGTGAAGGTTGCCTTTAACAAAGAAATCATTCGTTATGATGTTGCCATAATTGTATGTATATGCTCTGTTGACCTGAAGATGAGTGAAGAGAACATCCTGGGTGTAATTGACTGCATTGATGGTGCCGTTGGCGTAATTATAAACGACGCCTTCTTTGGTAATAAAAGAATAACTCTGAGGTATCGATAGGTCGCTGACATGAATATCCCCATCGTTGTGTAAAATGGCACATCCGGAAAGATTGATGGAAATATCCTGCGGATAGACTCCCTCTTCTCCACCGGTAGTGGTACTGTGGATGATACCGGTGTTATAGAAAGTGGGAATGTAGGTATAATATCCGGTCATGGTGATAGATTTATCAGCACCTATGACCATCTCTCCTTTATTGACCACCTGACAAGTTCTCTCCAAAGATAATCCCTCTTCGAATGTCACTTTGCCTCCGGCCATCACATAAAGGGGCTGAGGATGTGATGTAGACACATTGGCAGTAGTAAAGGTACCTGTCACCACCAACTCTCCGCCATCAAGCACCACTATCGAAGCACAGTTGATATTGACAGAGGAGACTGTCAGTTTTCCTGCGATGTAGATGGCAGCATTTTTAGAACTTCCGTTGTAATTCCAAAAATTAAGATTTTCCACACCATTGACATAAGATGTGATGTCATAACCTGCAGGTACATAAAAAGTTTTATTGCCGTTTAATGTCGTATTAGTAGTGATATCGCTTGTAAAAGTCTTGGTAAAGCTTGACGGAATCTCTCCCCAATCGGGGACATTG
This sequence comes from uncultured Muribaculaceae bacterium, assembly GCA_964388595.1. GTDB lineage: Bacteria > Bacteroidota > Bacteroidia > Bacteroidales > UBA932 > CAYMAX01. The sequence goes on along the minus strand of CAYMAX010000050.1, from coordinate 4,000 downwards.
ATAGCAGGGATGTCTTCTGCTTTGGTGAGAGCAGCAGAGTTCTCGGGAGCTATCACGACTTCTGCAAGCTCTGTAATATCGAGAGAATATTGCTTTTTCACTCCGTCGGGAGCAATGACCTCGATATATAACATATTGAGAACATCGGGAACAATGATGGTATTGGTATAAGGCACATCGGGCAAAGCGGAACCGGTGGCCATCAGAGAATTTTCATCAAATAAAGAGGAAGAGAAGACTTTGACTGTACGATAATAATTATTGATATCTCCACTTAAAGGATCGACAGTAACTGACAATTTGACCTTTTTTATGGTCTCCCAATTAAAAAAATCTTCGGAGATGGGAATTACAGGCTTGTGGTCGTAATTGATACAAGAAGACACCGCACAGAGGGCCAGCAACAATATCGTTATCTTTTTGTTTATCATATTGTTTAAAACTATTCTAAATTTTTGAATCCGTAGTTTGCAAATATAGAAAAAAATTTTAGGGGGGCATAATTATTGTTACCTTTACATCCAAATGATTAATTATGAAAAGGTTTACTTTATTTCTGTTTATGGTTTTTCTCTTTACGAATTGCGTTCAGAGAATTGACCCCGTAGATCCCAACAAGGGACATGAAGAAGTAATTGCCAACATGACTACTACTGTCGTATACAGTGTGCCCGTCAGAGAAGGTTACACTACCTACGTCACATATAAAGGACAATTGCTCGCCATCACCAGCCGCAGCATTGATATCAACATTCCCAAAGAAGCTGTCAGCACCAAAGGCGATGGAGATTTAACTGTTTACTACAAACTCGGCACCACTGAGATTACCAAGACATACTTGTGGCAGACCATCTGTTTCGAAGATTCCAAGACAGGTGATTTCGATTACAACGACCTTATCATTCATACTCTCTATCAGACTGAAGATGCCACACTGACTGTCAAGGTCCATCCTATCGCTTTAGGCGCTGCCAAAGATTCCAAATTGGGATTTATCTGGCACAATGGTTCTCACTCTGGAAGTGTGATAGTAGCTGAAGATTGCAGGGAAGAACTTTTTGGAGGTATGGAAGGGTTTATCAACACCAATATTTACAACAAACATTTTGACGACTTCGTTGCCGAAAAGTCTGTAACTCTTCCCGACCCCTCATCATCTGTCGAGATAAATTGGTTTATCGTAGTCGATGGCAATAACACCATCTATGCCATCAACCAGTATGGATATCATTGCGTGGACGATGATGGTATGCCTTTCGCATTTGCCATCACCGAAGGGGGACTTGGAGAAGTCAATGCATCTTCTGCACCCTATGCTTTCACCAAAGCTGCCGAATATTCCTCCTGGAGTCAAATCACTGCTTTATGGTCTTTCCCTGCAGAACCGCAAGTGGCCGTTTATGGGTCATTACCTGACATGTCTACTTACCAAACTTGGGGGAGTGCCGCTTCTGCAGATTATTATGTAAGAGCAGGGCAACAATATACCGGAGCTATTGTCAAAAATGGCAATTCTTTCTATATCAAAGGGAAAGTGACGCTCAATGCCGCAGGTTGGGGCCCTTCCATAGCCAATCTATACATTCTCGAAGGTGGCGAATTGGTGGTATCTGTCTCTTCGCTTCAGTACTATCATATCTACAACTACGGAGGTACCTTGACCTACACCAATGATATTGTTAATTTCTCCAATGGTATGCTCTATATGACTACCGGAGACCTTGAAGCTGCTTCTTTAGTGTTGGAAAAAGACTCCAAAGCTTTCATCGGCAATAAAATCAATGTCAGCACATTGAGAATGATCAATACATCTGAACTATATTATGGATGCTGCCTGTATGCCACAGAAAGTGTCTATCTCACCAATAGTGCCATCCTTTATGTCAAGCACTTCCTTCAGACCCCTTCTCTCACTATGACCACCTCTTCTGCCATGTATCTTAATGCAGATGAAGACCAGGGCTGCTGGGTAGATATTCAGGATATGTATCATTCTACCAATGACGCTACTGCAATATACGCTGTGGGGAGCTCCGATTATGCTGTTTTCAATGTCAATCACTATCTCTTAGACGGATACTCACATGGTGCAGATCAGCCTTTTGATGTCTCTGACAGATTTATAGGCAATATCGACCTTCACTACCAGATGGCTAACAACTCTGATTCCTGGGATACCCCCAATCCTTCTATCCAGCTGACAGTATCTGACGATGTCATCATCAACGGAAGCACTTATCTCCCCGAGACGGAATGTCACCCTGCATTTGGAGAATCAGGAGAGACCGCTACAGAAGATACGGGTCTCTGCTGGTGGGAATATCCTCTGGAAAGTGTCAATATCAATTCCTGCTACGACTTTGGAAATTGGATGTCCACAGGTGTATTCAACTTTACCCTCAAATCGGGAGCTCGTGTTTTTGATATTTTCTCCACTACCCCTGAACAAGGTGCACAGAAAAAGATTTTTGAGATGTAGAATCTCCTTTGCGGCAGATTTCATATCTTTGTCCTATGGAGATTGATTATAGAGATATAGCTCAGGCAGAGCTTCAGAGGCAGAGAGCGGCTTTGTGTATTATCGTAGATTCTGAAGGTGCCACTCCTCGAAGAGCTTCTTCCAAAATGTTAGTATTTGAAGACGGAAAGTCCATCGGCACTGTCGGTGGAGGCAACGTCGAGTGGGAGAGCATAGAAGCGGCAAAGTCAGTTATCGCTCAGAGGCAGCCACGACTTTTCTCTTTCGATATGAAAAACGACCTCGGGATGATATGTGGAGGCAGTGTCAAAATCTATATCGAACCTATCAGACGACCTTTCCCTCTCTATATCTTCGGAGCCGGCCATGTGGGGAAAGCTATTGCCTCCCACGCAGTGGCATTCGGTTTTGATCTCTTTCTTATAGATAAACGCCCCGAGATGTTTGCTGATGTGGACTCATCTTCCATTCATTGTCTCGAAGGCGATTATCTTCAGGTTATCAGCGATTTATCTTTTGATGATGAGAGTTTTTTCATCATCACTACTCCACGACACGAATACGATGAGACTATCCTTGCAGAGATAGCTGGTCGTCCTCACGCATATATAGGAATGATGGCGTCTCCCATCAAAGTCTCTTCTGTTCGTGAGAAATTTCTTAAAAATGGCGTCTTGACTGAGCAGCAAATCAGCTCCATAGATATGCCCATCGGTGTGCCCATGACTTGTGTCACTCCGGAAGAGATAGCCATAAGTGTGCTGGCACGCATTATTGATGTGAAAAACAAATATTTGGGATATGACAAAAAACGTTAAGTACTATACCATCCTCTTCGGAATGCTTTGGGGATTGTCAGAGACTGTTTTGGGCACTATTCTTCATATACTGCCCCTCGGCTCGATATCGGGATATATTTTATTCCCCATCGGCTTTTATTGTATGCTGACATTGTACAAGACTACAGGCAGACTTTCGTCTATTGTCTATTGCGGAGTCATCGCGTCCCTTCTTAAATTATCCACATTATTGTTCTACTCCCACACTTTTATCCTATTCGTGGTGAAGCCTGCTGCATGTATTATTTTAGAGGCCTTGGTCTCTGCCGGAGTGGTCGTTTTGTTAAATCAGTTGTTAGGATTTAGACAATATTATCGTACTTTTGCAACTCGTTAATCGGAGAGATGCCGGAGTGGTTGATCGGGGCAGTCTCGAAAACTGTTGTACTTCTTGTAGGTACCGGGGGTTCGAACCCCCCTCTCTCCGCGGCGAAGCCGCTCCGATTTCTACCCCTTTCCCATACCCCCTATTGTCACTTCGTGACATTTCCCTTCTTTCTTTCTACCCCCTATTGTCACTACGCGACATTTCCCCCTTGGGGGGAAAGGATGCACGGCTTCCGTGCTTGCCGTCTTTTGCTGCGCAAAAGACACGCACTTACGCCGAGCGCTGATGCGCTGTCGCGGCGAAGCCGCTCCGAGGAATGTTTCTTTCCTTTCTTCCATACTGCGCTATTATCTA
>CAYMAX010000049.1:0-10320 GCA_964388595.1 uncultured Muribaculaceae bacterium | reverse complement strand
TGCCCAGTTCTTCTCCTTCGGTACCAATGACCTCACACAGATGACTTTCGGATTCTCACGTGATGATATTGGCTCGTTTATGAATAATTATCTTGCCAACAAGATCATTCCTTGCGATCCTTTCCAGACCATTGACAGAGCTGCTGTCGGCAAACTCATTGAGATGGGTGTCAAAGGTGGACGTTCCACTAATGAAAAGCTGAAAATAGGTATTTGTGGTGAACATGGCGGAGACCCCAATTCCATCGAATTCTGTCATCTGATGGGTATGAACTATGTATCATGCTCTCCTTTCAGAGTTCCCATCGCCCGCCTCGCTGCTGCTCAGGCTGCTCTTAAAAATGAGAAAAAAGCCAAAAAGTAGTGTCACAAATTTTCTAACATTACAATAAAAAGAAGTGAGCCTCGTTGGTTCACTTTTTTTTATTACATTTGTCTGAATTAAACACTACTTTGACTTATGAAATTTTTAAAATTATTCCTCACAGTTGCCCTGATTCTCTCCACTACATTCGTATCGGGGGCTCAATCCAAAAAAATCACTTACAAAACCTCACGCAACTATGAAATAGTTATGAAAGGCGTAGGAACTGACGGCACCAAAGTGTTTGTTATTTATACCACTGCCAAGAAGGTGGAACAAGCCATTGCCCTCGGCAAGAAAGCTGCTGTGGAAGTATGTATCTTCAGAGGACTTCCCTCCGCAGGCACTGTCAACGCCACCCCTCCCATTTGCGATGCCAAGACTGAGCAGGCGCACGAAGATTATTTCGAGAATTTCTTCTCCCCCGGAGGTCAATATCTGAGATATGTCAATATCACTTCAGATGGAGATGTCAATGCCCAGGACCGCATGAAGATCAAGGGCGGTTGGAAAGTTGGACTTTTAGTTCAGGTAATGTATGACAATCTGCGCAAAGACCTTGAGGCAGACGGCATAGCCAAATCATTGTCTTCAGGATTTTAGTATTCACTTTATATGACAACTTATTAATAATTATAAACGTATGAAACGACTTATTTTTTCATTAGTGCTTCTGTTCTCAGCATTTGCACTATTTGCTCAGGCCAAAAAGCCTATCATTATGGTCATCCCGAGCGATGTTTATTGCAATCGCGGGGGCTACACCACCACTTACACTGACGAAAGTGGCGCTAAGATAAGCACCCCCAATTACAAATCCATTTTCTCTCAGGACGAAGACATGAGACTTGTCATTTCAGAGCTTTCTACCATAATGGCTCAAAGAGGCTTTCCATTGAAAGATATGGAGCAGACCTTAAAAAACATCGCCACTGAAGAGGCTGAGATAGGGCTTCTGATGAGCAAGAGTGGCAGCATGATTATAGAATCACCCTTGGACCAGATCAAGAGAGTCGCTAAGGCAGATATCATTATGGATATTGACTTCACTATCAAGGCTCGCGGACCTCAGAAATACATTACTTTCAATCTCAGGGGCGTGGATGCTTACACAAGTAAGATTATCACTGCCGTCTCAGGTGACGGAAGACCTTCTACTTCAGCTACTCCGGGACTATTGATAGAAGAGGCAGTTTTGAATTATATGGATTCTTTCAATGCTTCTCTTCAGGACCATTTCAACGACATGTTTGAAAATGGTCGTGAGGTGACTTTGACACTCAGAATGTTCGATGCTTCGCCTGTCAATTTTGAAGATGACTTCGAATTTATGGGTGAGACTGCTCAACTAATAGACATTATTGACTACTGGATGGATGAAAATGCCGTCAATCACCGCTTCTCACGCACCGCTACCGGAGAATATGTTGTCAAATATGAGCAAGTACGCACCCCTCTCTTCAAGAAAGTTTTCGGTAAAGACAGAGCCGTAGATACCCGTTCATTTGCCAATGACCTTGGTAAATTCTTAAGTCAGGATCCTTTTAACCTTCCCTACAAGATTTATGAAAAAGGGCTTGGAGAAGCCTGGATCATTTTGGGAGACAAATAATAAGACTATTAAAATGAAAAACATTATTATCACTATCGCAGTCCTTTTCTCTATGACTTTCTCCTGCTTTGCTCAGGATGCCCTTGAAGAAAAAGACAGAATCCCCGTGGGAGTAGAGACTCCTCAGGGTGTTGAAAACGAATCAGCTGCTGCCACATTGGTCAATAATATCATGCAGGCGCTCACTCTCAATGGTCTTTCTGCCACAGAAAGCCGCTTCACCATTCTTCCCAAAGTCGTACTTCTTTCCAAAAATGTTACCGGTACAGCTCCCGTCAAATATGTCGTTGAGATAGAAGTATCTCTCTTCATGGGAGACCTCTATACTGGTACAGTGTTCGGGCAGACTTCTTTCACGATGAAAGGTGTTGGCAATGATGAGACTAAGGCTTATATAGCAGCCATTAGAAATGTACAGGCCAGAAATTCCAAACTCAAAACTATGATTGTCACCGGCAAAGACAAGATCATCGCCTATTTCGAAGCCGATGGCGAACAAATACTCGGTCGTATAGCCGCTCATATAGAGAGAAAAGATTACAAGTCGGCCATTATCGAGGCTGAATCCATTCCCACAGCTTGTGCAGATCTCTACAACAGAGCTTCCGAGCTTGTTGCCAAGATTCCATACGAAGAGAAAAAGGCTATTGTTGTCACTCCTACTATCATTAATAATTATTATTGTCCTCAGGAGTCTCGTGAGAGCAGAGTGGCAGTATTTGTAAAATAACAGATATACAGCTATGAGAAAATTTTTATTTTTATTACTCACGGTCGCATTTTCATTTTCTGCTTGTGCCCAACAATATAAAATAGTGGACAGAAGCTCCAGGAGGATGCCGGACTGGGTGACTTCACTCACGAAAGACTATCTCAACGTCACAGCTACTGCTCCCACCTTGGAGGAAGCCAAAGCTGCTGCACTTGCCTCTGTTAAGCAACAGATAGCAGAAAGTATTGCCTCACGTATAGTGGCAGAGACCGATTTTTCCAGAACTGATGTAGAAGTGAACGACCGTTACAGCTACAAACAGAAGATGGAGACGAGCATTAAGTCCCGCTCTGCCAAGCTTCCGTTCATCAGCGAGATTTCCCTTTCCAAAGTTTCTAATTTTTATTGGGAGAAACGCTACACCAAAATGACAATGACTACCGAATACTTCTATGCAGTACAATATCCATTTTCCGATTTTGACATGAAGAAGCTCGTGCTCGAGTTCAATATGCATGAAAGGGAACTGAACGAGAAACTTGCTGCATTTGAATCAGGTATGAACGCCATCACCTCCATCGAAGATATAGATAAGTCTATCAATGATTTGAGAGCATTTTCTGCAGAATTTCTCGAAGAAGACCCTCGTTTTACTCAGATTAATTCCCTCTCCAATCAATATCGCAAGCTCTATGATTATATTTCCCTAAATTATGTTCAGGAAAAGAAAGGTGTCATAGCTGCTTCACTGCTTCTTTCGGACCATCAAATCTCTACTCGTCAGAAGCCGATATTGAAGTCCAATTGTGCTTCCAAACTCGCTTCCAAATATGAAGGCAATACTTTAATCATCACTTATGACGACACTCCATGCTATGATGAAGATGAAAATTATGTAGAAGTACGTTACCGTACAGGCAATAAATACTTGACTGAGAAGATATTCTTCAAAAATAAAGTCAATATCTCTTTGAACGGCATCGTCACTGATATTCAGACAGGTGAGCCCATTCCTTATGTTAAGGTCACTCTTCTCCCATCTACGAAAAGTGCAATGACCAACAAGACAGGTATGTACCAATTCAACGATTTGGCTGCAGGGACATATTCCATTCAGGCTCTCAATGCCAAATACATCACCAAAGAATCAAGTGCTGAAGTAGTGGCACGTGGCACTGCTCGTGCAGATATTCAGATGCAGAAGAAAGACATTCCTGCTGAGACAGTTCCAGTTGTTGTTCCTGTCACAGTCGATAATGCAGTAGTGACCACTCCCCCTGTCGCTTCCACCCCCTCACAGGTACGCAACGGCACCACTGTCCCCAACGGATTGACTGCTTATTACAAATTCAACGACAATTATGAGAGCAGCACTTCTTCCCCATTGAGCGGACAGCCTGTAAATGACCCTATTTTCTCAACTGACAGTAAAGATGGTTCCAAATCTGTGGAATTCAGTTCTTCAGCCCGTTCACAAATCGTATTCCCTTATTCTTTGATATCCATGCCCAACACCAATTATTCAGTTTCCTTCTGGATTAAAGGTTTCTCCAACGGACATATTTTCTCAAGTACAGATGGCTCTGACAATGCTTCCAGCAATGTTCCCCGTCTGGTAGTGCAGGATAATAAATTTCATCTTATCAACAGATATCAGAATGAAGTAAGAAGTTTTTCGCATTCCAATCTTTCGTACGATTGGCACCATATAGTTGTCTCCACTTCTTCCAACAATGGCAGCCCTGTTCAGAGCTTGTACATTGATGGTAAGCTTGCAGACGTCATCTCTTGTATCTACAATGTCAGCTTTACCCCCACCAAATTCATTATTGGAGGCGATGCTTTGGCAGAAACTGATTTTGCCATAGATTTCAGAATGGACAATCTCAGGATATATGGCAATCGCGCCCTCTCAGCAGACGAAGTACTCGAGATATACACTTCAGAACAATAAGTTGTTTTCATCAGTTTTGATTACCTGCGCAGAATTCTGTGCAGGTAATTTTTTTATATTTTTTGATAGAATCACACAAACGGATATTTCTTAAGGCGTTTTTATATATTTCCAATAAAGACAAATATAGAGTTTAGATTTGCCCCATAAACATTTAATCTAATATCATGAAACACTCTGAAAAGCCTCTACCGGTCAAGAAAATCGTCCTTTGGACTACAGTTGCCATTATTATTGCTCTTGTATTCTTCGTTATTTTGCAATGGGATACATTCTCCGATGCATTTATGAGCGGATGGAATAGCCGATAAGAAAAAATCATTACCTTTGGAGCGATGAATAACATTTTTCTATCGATTATCCATAGGCAGATTCTCAAACAAGCTCCTCCTCATAGAGTAGTTAAATACTCGCACCTTTCTCAGGTTCATACTTTTGGATATCTCTACGATGCCTCACAAAATGGGATGAAAGAAGCTATTGGAGTTCTGAGAGATGCTATGATATCTCGTAAGATCACCTATCGTGGGATATGTGTTGACCTTAGGGATGAGTCACAAAGAGATGTCTCTACTGTGTCCAATCCCTATCAGATCAATCTTTATCCTGATAATCTTAATTGGTACGGATCTCCTGATGCAGATCTTATCTCAGGATTTATAAAGGAGCCTTTTGACATCCTGCTTGACTTATCATCAGGACGCAGATTGTTTCCACTGGAGTATATACTCCATAGTTCTGTTGCTTCGCTCAAAATAGGCATTGACATGTCACATCCATCCATGTATGATCTTTTGTTCGCACCCGCGGATGGTGTTCCTATTCCCGGCACTTCAGAGCTTATAGTCCATATTTTAAAATATCTTTCGACAATTCAATAATTTACAGTAATAACTTATCTTCAATGAGCAAATTTTCTTACTACCTCCTTGTCACTATTAAGGGTATTGGCATGGGAGCCGCAAATATTATTCCCGGGGTATCCGGAGGCACAATCGCTTTTCTAACAGGTATCTATCAGGATCTTATAGACGGCATTAAAGCCTGTGACTTCAAAGCCCTTAAGCTTCTTTTTACAGGTCACATAAAGGAATTTTCAAAGAAAATAAATGCCCCTTTCTTATTATGTGTTGTTCTGGGTATTATTATTTCCACTTTCTCACTTGCCAAACTCATGACCTATTTTATGATAGAATATCCCAACCAGTTATGGGCATTCTTCTTCGGATTGGTCATAGTCTCAGCTATTTATATCCTCAAAGAGATCAAAAAATGGCGTTTAGGTGAAGTCGTTTCTTTGATTGTAGGTGTGGCAATAGGTGTGGCAATTTGTCTCATTTCCCCCTCTGAAACTACCAACAGTCTTTGGTTTATCTTCGTTTGTGGAGCAGTTTCCATCTGCGCGATGATACTTCCCGGTATTTCAGGAAGTTTTATACTTCTGATCATGGGCAAATATTTCTATGTACTGAGTGCTCTTGACAACATTGTTCATGCCATTACCGGAGATGCTGTTGCAAATGTTGGGAATAGTGTCCTCATTTTGATAGTCTTTATAATAGGTGCTCTGATAGGTATCATCGCATTCTCCCATCTTCTCTCATGGTTGATGAAAAAATTCTACACTCAGGTCATCTGTCTTTTATCAGGCATAATGATTGGATCACTCTTAAAAGTGTGGCCTTGGCAACTCATGCTCGAAAATGGGACTTCACGTCCTATTGCTCCCGATGGCAATATCGTTTCATCCATTATTTTCGCTGTTATAGGTATTGTAACTGTTTTGATTCTTGAATTTATGGCCAATCGTTCCAAAAAGTCAAAATAATCTCTATATTTGCACCTCCAATAAAATAGGTTCGGTAGCTCAGTTGGATAGAGCAACAGCCTTCTAAGCTGTGGGTCAAGGGTTCGAATCCCTTCCGAATCACCAAACACACGCCCGACCAGAATTGGTCGGGCATTTTTTTACCCTGTATATTCGTTGAAAGCTCGCTTTCATAAGAATATATGGGGTAAAAATAGCACCCTTTAGGGTGCGTATGTGTTTGACTGATAGCCCGCCGCGGGCGTCAGGGAATGCGCAGCACGCAGTGCGAGCACAATCCCATTTTTATTTTGATTGTTTTGAAAGCATAGTCACAACCTATTCTTATGATAATTATCACATCACTCACTCAATCAAGTCATTATATGCCCATCGGCAATTGGATTCTGAGACTGGCGAGCGAAGAGTCGAGCCTCGAAGAATCAATTGCCGTGGGCGACCGATTAGCGATAAGCCAACACTCAGGTGCAAATAGGGGGTCATTTGCACCTGGCGGCATACCGAGCAGGCCTTACTACCTCACAAAAAAGGGAGCCACACTTGAGACTCCCTTTCTTTATTGACTTACAATGTCTTGGTCTTATAGAGGCTTTCCCACCAGCCATCATCATCCTGAAGCCATTTGGAGAACCAGGCCATGATGGTATTGTGCCAGAGGATACGCTTATCGTAGTCGACTATGTGGTGATTTTCTCCTGCCACTTCCACAAATGCCACTTCGCGTCCAAGCAATTTCAATGCAGTGAACATCTGAATGCTTTCACCTACGGGAACATTAGTATCACTGTCTCCGTGTATCAGAAGTAGCGGAGTGTGAATCTTTTCGACATTAAACAGCGGACTTTGATGGATAAAGAGGTCATGACGGCTCCATGGGTAACTGCCTGCCATAGATACTTCACTATATGAATATCCCCAAATACCCTCACCCCAATAACTTGTATGGTCACTAATCCCCGCATGTGAGATACCAGTTGCGAAAATATCGGTCTGTGTGAGAAGATATTGAGTCATAAATCCTCCGTATGAAGCTCCGATACAACCAATCTTTTTCGCATTGACGAAAGAATGTTCTTTGCAAAATTGCTTTGTCCCCTCAATGATATCCTGTGCAACGCCATCACCGGCTGTATTGACGTGACGTGATGAAAATTCCTGTCCGAAGCCGGTAGTACCGCTTGGCTCCACCACATAGACTATATATCCCAATGCAGCATATCCGTGATGTGGATATCTGCTCTCAAAATTGCGACTTACAGGACTGCATCCTCCATAATAATTGACTATCATCGGATATTGTTTCGAAGGGTCAAAATGAGGTGGCAGATAATACCTTCCGTAGATGGTTTCCCCTCTTGAATTTGTAAAATTCCAGGAATTGCACTCCCCGAGCTCGATATCTTTGAGAAGATCTTTGCTAAGGTCCTCAATTAAGGAAGTTTTGAGATTTTTGTTATTAATGGTATAGAGACGGTCAGAATTGGATGAACTCTGTCCGAAATAGGCCAATGTGGGGGCACTTTGGGCTGTGGAGAATGCAACTACCAACTCCTCTTCCGCTTTCAATTGAGTTATCTTGCCATTGGCAGGATTCATCTTAAAGAGAGAATAAAGGTCGCGGTCCTCTGCAGTAAAATAGATATGATTGTCGTATCTGTTCCAGATGACGTTTTTAATGCTCGGGGCGAAATCCTTGGTCATAGGTGTGATAACCTTATCGGCCAGGTTGAGAAGATAGAGCTGATTATCCATCATGCTTGGAATCTTGCCTTCAGGAACATCTTTTCCTATCCCGTTTAATGTTTCGGGAGAGCCTGTCAACAAGGCTTGTTTGCCATCGGGAGAGAAGATGGCTCCGAAGAAAAAGCCGTCATCTTCTACCAAAAGTTCACTTGACAATGTGTTGAGATTAAGCAAATACAGAGACACCACAGATGTAGGACGCTGAGCAAGTCTGCTCTTACCTACAGTGACCAAGGCATATTGACCATCGCTGGAAATATCTGTGGCCCAGGCATTGTGATGTCCGAAGGTAATAGGCTGAAGGATACCTGTTTTAAGGCAGTATTTGGCCAAATATGAACGGTCGCGCCATCCCTGCTGACGATCTTCAGGCTCCAAGACTTCATAGATTTCTTCACGTTCTTTAGGGCCATTTTGGGTAAGAGTAAAGATTAAGAAATCTTCTGTGGGAGAGAAAACAAAATATCCTGCAGGAAGATTGTCTGCCAAAACACTTTCAATGCCTGTGGAAGGGTCTCCTGTAACTAATTGAAGGCCGTTCACACCATTGCGGGTGAAGTAATATTTATTGGAGCGCGGCATCCATTGCAAGGAGCTGTTGCTCTCTTTCAGGGTACGTTTGGTAGCAAGGTCGATAAGTCTGGCCTGATGACTGCCCTTACCCCCTTCACGAGTGGTGCGATAGTCGATAATCAGGTATTTGCCGTCGGGGGAGATGTCCACTCCGCCGTAGTGTGTGCCATTAAGGACATCTTTGATAGTATACAATCTCTTATCACTATCTTTTATAGAAATAAGCCCTTCTTTGTCTGGGGTAATGGTCACCTTCAATGAATCTTTGTCGCAAGATTTAGAATCTTTTTCACCGGCACAGGAGAGATATTTAATGACAAACGAATGGGTGGCAGGCTCGAGAGTAAGCTTACTGCCGTCAAGCTGTTTATTATCTACGAACAATTGGTACTCGCAATTGCCTTCGATATTGATGGTGGCAGTGGCATAATGGGTGTTTTCGAGTGTGAATCCCAGCAGATGCAATGCATAGCCATCTTCACTTCCGGGGACCATGGCACCGGAGAAAGATGTCCCTTGCTTAAGCAATTCAAATGAGATGGGGATTTTGAGCAAGTCCTTGGGTGCAAATGAACGAGAGTTGACATCCAAGCTGTCTATCTGAAATGGGGCCTGTACCTGATATGGCCCTGCATAAGTGAATGTCTCGACTTTAATGGCCTGCGCCAAGGCAGAGAACTGCAAGCATAAAGCGAGTGTTAAAAGAAAATATTTTTTCATATTTAAAATGTTATTTTGATAAATAAAATGAGATTTCTATAAAAAACTCTCTAACAAAGATACTCACTTTAATGAGTGAAAAGTGCTAACTTTGAGAAAATCTTTATCATTATGGATCAGCCTATCATTACCTCCATCAAAGCCGGCTTCCCCTCTCCTGCCGAAGATTTCCAGAGGGAGACTCTTGATATCACAAAACTACTCGCTCGCAACCCTGCAGCCACGTTTTATGCACGTGTAAGCGGTGACAGCATGACGGGAGACGGCATCGAGGATGGCGACCTTTTAGTGGTGGACAGGTCGGTGGAGATATATGACAGATGTGTGGCAGTGTGCTGTATTGACGGAGAATTTACGGTCAAAAGAGTGGCCCTTCACGATGATTATGCCCTGCTTATGCCATCCAACAAGAAATACCCTCCCATCAAAGTGACACAAGAGAACAATTTTATCATCTGGGGAGTTGTGCGATATCTTATCAAAAAATTGTAGGGTATCATATTACGAAATCGCAAAACAGATTCTATGTACGCACTTGCCGATTGCAACAATTTCTTCGTAAGCTGTGAACGGGTGTTCAGGCCGGACCTCGCAAATAAGCCTGTGGTCGTGCTCTCTAACAACGATGGGTGCGCCATCTCTCGTTCTAATGAGGCAAAGAAGCTCGGTATCAGGATGGGACAACCCCTCTTTGAATTTCAGAATCTTGTCAAATCGGGCAAAGTGACCCTTTTCTCTTCCAATTTTCTATTGTATGGCGACATGTCCAATAGGATTCAGATGATACTTGCCGAGTCTGCTCCTGCCATAGAGG
>CAYMAX010000048.1:0-10424 GCA_964388595.1 uncultured Muribaculaceae bacterium | reverse complement strand
CCTTGAGTTCTGTGCTGCCTTTGGGGTAGAGATCTCTTGTATAGTATTTACAGATGATTAGATAAGCGGTAATCATTGGCAAACTAAGCGAATTAAAAAAAAGTGTTTATCTTTGTTACTGTCATTGGGATAAATCCCGTTGGAACAATTACAATCAATGCCCTTAGGAAGTTAAATTCTTAGGGGCATTTTCCTTTGGTATGGTACAATTGTATGGTACAACCTGAAAAACTAAACCCCGCTATATCATTGAATAGCAGGGTTTTAATGTTCCGTTTTTGTGGTGCCACCGGGAATTGAACCAGGGACACACGGATTTTCAGTCCGTTGCTCTACCAACTGAGCTATGGCACCGAGTTTTGGGACTGCAAAAATAGTTTTATTTTTCTATCTGACAAAATTAATTCATTTTTATCGTAACTTCGCAGGGATGAAAACCTACGCAAAAGTTATCACGCCGCTGAAATTTGGAGAATACCTATCCTATCTCATTCCTGAGGAATTGGAGGGTAAAGTATCAGTCGGTTCCCGAGTAAAAGTGGCTGTGAAATACATTTCTTGCATAGCAGTGGTAGTGGAGATAACTCCTGACCCCAGGTATGAATCGGATAAAATCAAATCTATAATAGAAGTTGAAAATTACCCTCTTATCAGAGAGAGTGAGATAGACTTCTGGAAGTCGATAAGTAATTATTACCTATGCACGATAGATGAGGTCTATAAGGCTGCGGACCCTGTCTCTTTAAAGCCAAATAAGACTGCTCCGGATACAAAACCGGTTACAAGTGATGAGAAGCCGCACCTCGGCGCAGGCAAGTTGGCGACACTCTCCCCAGTGCAGCAGGAGAAGCTTGACGAGATTAAGAAATACCATTCTCAGGGCAAGACAGTGCTGCTGGACGGAGTGACCGGCTCAGGCAAAACGGAGATATATATTCACTTGATAAAAGAGTGCCTTGAGAGGGGCAAAAACGCCCTTTACCTCCTTCCTGAAGTGGCTGTCAGCCGACAGCTCAGCCATCGTCTCGAGAAGATTTTCGGCGATGATATGATGATATTTCATTCTCGGGAGAGTATTGCCAAAAGAAAAGCAGTTATTTCTGCCCTTGCATCGGACCACTCTTCATCTCATCGTCCCAAACTGATTTTAGGGCTGCGCTCTGCCCTTTTTCTCCCATTTGACAACCTCGGACTTATCATAGTCGATGAAGAGCACGACAGCTCTTATAAACAATCTGACCCGGCACCTCGCTACAATGGTCGCGACTGTGCTATCATGCTGGGGAGGCTGATGCATTCAGACATCTTGCTCGGCTCTGCCACACCTTCATTCGAATCTCTCTACAATGTCTCGATAGGAAGATATTCTCTCGTCACACTCAACGAAAAGTATCACCACAACGAAGATGCTTCGGTGGAGATCGTGGATATGCGTAAAGAATCGAAAAAGAGAGCTGTAAAAGGTTCGTTTTCGTTGACTCTTATCCAAAAAATAACACAGGTTCTCGAAGAGAGGGAGCAGGTGATGATTTTCAGGGCCAGGCGAGCTTATTCACCCACAGTACAGTGCAATCTCTGTGGCGAAATCCCCAAATGCCCGAGATGCAACATTCATCTCACCTATCACAAATTCAATAATTCCCTGAAATGCCACTACTGTGGCTATGAAAAACGTCTCAGATCAGATTTATGCCCCTCTTGCGGTGAAGGGAAGTTGCTTCCATTGGGAGCAGGGACAGAACGGATAGAAGAGGAACTGCACGAATTGTTTCCCAAAGCCACCATCGCCCGCTACGATGCCGACACCGCCAAAACAAAAACAGAGGGAGATAAAATTTTAAAAAACTTCGCAAAGGGTGAGACAGATATCCTCGTGGGGACCCAAATGATATCGAAGGGATTTGATTTTGACCACCTCTCTTTAGTAGTCGTCATACAGGGGGAGACCATCACTTCCGTCAACGATTTCAGAAGCGATGAGAAAGCATTCCAACTGCTCACACAACTTCGCGGGAGAGCCGGAAGAAGAGGTAAAAAGGGATGTATGCTCATTCAGACTTTGCAGCCGGACCACCCTGTCTACAAATCACTTACAGACCATTCTGTCATAGTATCCCTACTATCTGAAAGAAAAGAATTTGATTTTCCACCTTTCGTCAGACTTATAAATATCATCATTAAAGATAGTTATCAGAATCGCTGCAGAAAGAGAGCCGAACAGGTGTTATCTATCTTATCAAGTCTGCCTGTCGACCACTTTTCAGGTCCTGTCTCTCCTCCCATCGATAAAATCCAAAATGAATATTATCTGAAATTCATCATCAAGCTCAGACGCGACAAGAATCTTGAGCAGACCAAAGCTGACCTTTTCAAGGCTCTTTCAAGTATGGAACGAGATGTGATAATAGATGTAGACCCTATTTAAAATCTATCCCGACTACTACATTCAGAGAGATGGGGATCACCTCAACATCAACAGGGGTAGTGCCAACCACTTCTCCATCAATCTCGAGAAGATCGTGGTTCTCAGTGTCAATATGGATTTTCTTGCCTTTGGAATGAAATACTCCGTTGATACGATATATCCCCTCTGCAAAAAGCTTGGGGAAATTGATTAAGACTTTCAGTTTGGGCATTCGAGAGATAATGGTAATGTTTATCTCGCCGTCATCGACTATGGCATCAGGCATCTGAGTCATGCCGCTTCCGCTGTAGCGACCTATGCCCAAGGCAATTGAGAATATGCTCCCTTTGAAAAATGGCTGGTCATCCAACATCACTTCACATTTGCTGTGTCTGCGGGTGATGAGAGCTTTCATGGCCGAATTGACATAGACCATCTTGTTATCTTTGCCTTTTTCCTTCTTCCTATTGGTGTAGAGACATACCATCGGGTCATATCCCACACCGGCGATGTTGGCCATGTAACGGACATTTGACACACCGGAATCATTGTATGTTATCTTTCCTACATCTTGAAGTACAGTTCTCTCTTTGAGGAGCGAAAGGATAGACTGATAATATTCAGGCACTATGCCATACATCTTGGACCAGTCATTACCTGACCCTGCGGGGATGACACCCATGGTCACTTCATTGGTTGGAACTTCTTTCTGTAGAAAAATGCCATTGACCACTTCATGCACTGTGCCATCTCCTCCCACAACGATTATCTTGCGGTATCCTTCTTTTAATTTTTGAATGGTTAATTCGACTGCGTGGTACTTATGTTCTGTAAAGATAGTATCGAATTTGATGCCATTGGTGACCATCAGGTCTGAGATATACGGCCAGTCACGCAGGACTTCTCCGCTTCGAGCTTTTGGGTTGACTATGGCAATCCATTGAGTGAAACTCATACAAAATGATTTTGGGTACAAAACTAACATAAATATCAATTAGATAAAAAGATTTTCTAAATTTGCAGATTAGTGAAAGAAAAATTAGTCAACTAAATTATGGGAAAAGTAATTGCTATCGCCAACCAAAAAGGGGGAGTTGGAAAGACCACCACAGCCATCAATCTGGCTGCCTCTCTCGCCGTGATGGAGAAGAAAACTCTCCTCATAGATGCCGACCCTCAAGCCAACACCACTTCAGGACTTGACTTTGACCCCGATTCCGATTCTAAAAAGACCCTCTATGAAGTTCTTATCTCAGAAGAAACATTCAAAAGCGTGATTCTCGATACAGAGATAAAGGATCTTAAGATAGTCCCTTCCCATATCAATCTTGTCGGAGCTGAGATAGAGATGCTCAATCTCAAAGACAGGGAGATGGTGTTTAAAAACGCTCTGAATGAAGTCATAAATGATTTCGAATATATCATCATAGACTGCTCTCCTTCTCTCGGATTGATTACCATTAATGCCCTTTCGGCAGCCAATTCCGTTATTATCCCTGTTCAGACCGAATTTTTTGCTCTCGAAGGTCTTGGCAAACTTCTCAACACCATCAAGCTCGTTCAGAACAGACTTAATCCTTCTCTCCAGATCGAAGGATTTCTCCTCACTATGTTTGACGGCAGACTAAGACTTGCCAATCAGGTGGTGGAAGAAGTCCGTCACCATTTCGGAGATATGGTATTCAATACCCTCATCCAGAGAAATGTCAGACTCAGTGAAGCCCCCTCACACGGCAAGCCCGTCATACTTTATGATGCTGTGTCAGTTGGCACCAACAATTATTTGAATCTCGCCAAAGAGATTATTAGTAAGAATTCAAAACAGTAAGATATGACCACCAAAAAGTCAGCTTTGGGCAAAGGATTGGGAGCGTTGATTTCAGATATCGATGAGATCAATAGAAGAGGCCGTTTTACCGAATATGAAGGTAATGAACACGAAGATTCATCAGTTTCTGCCGCTCAACCTTCAGAGACCTCCAATACCAATCCCGCATCCATTTCTGATATTCCTGTTGATAAAATAGTTACCAACCCATTTCAACCTCGTACCTCTTTCGATGAGGCTGCACTTGATGACCTTGCAGAGTCTATTAAGCTGCTTGGGCTCATTCAGCCTATCACTGTTCGTTGTATCGGTTCTCAATATCAAATCATCAGCGGTGAAAGACGTTTCAGAGCTGCCAAACGGGCCGGTATCACTCATATCCCGGCATACATAAGAAAAGCTGACGACCAGGGGATGTTGGAGATGGCTATTGTTGAAAACATTCAGCGCGAAGATTTGGACAGCATAGAGATAGCTTTGAGTTTTCAGCGATTGCTCGAAGAGTGCCATATCACTCAGGAGTCAATGGCAGACCGTATCGGCAAGAAACGCACTACCATCACCAACTATCTTCGACTTCTCAAACTGCCCATCGAGATTCAGTCTGCCCTTCGTCGCAGACAGATAACTATGGGTCACGCCAAGAGCATTCTCTCTTTGAGCAGTGTGGACCAGCAAATCAAACTTTGTAATCTTATAATCAAGAAGGACCTTTCAGTCAGACAGACAGAGTCCAAAATCAAAGAAATACTTAAGACAGACAACCCTCAGGATCAGTCTCTTTCCATTCCGGAAGATCTTCCCGAATCATACTATCGTCTTCTTGAAATTCTTGGCAAGTGTTTTGAAAACAATATCAGTCTGAAACGCTCCTCTTCAGGCAAGGGCTCTCTCAATATCAAATTTTCAAGTGACAGTGAGATTGAACAATTACTGAAGAATCTGACAGACAAATAATTATAAGACATTTTCGTGCGGAAGCTATTATTATTTTTGGCCATTTTCCTGATTTCCATCCAACTCAATGCCCAATTTACGGGGTTGGGAGGTTTTGGCAACACCAACAATAATACCAATACCAATAATACAGAAAATGATACTGCCGCCTATGTACCCAGATTTACTGTCAAACAATATTTTCGCGCTTTAGGTCACAAAGACACTATGTCCATAGGTTGGATGTTCGCAGGTTCCATAATCCTTCCCGGCACTGCTCAGATATACAACAAAGATTATTGGAAGCTTCCCATTCTCTATTTAGGCACCGGGGGACTCATCGGTGGCGGATGTTATTATTTAAATCAATACAAACTGACCGGTGTCGAATCCTTCAAAAACAACAGCACCTATTTCTTCATCGGAGCTGCTGCCATATATTGGGCATCCCTGCTTGACGGAGCCATCAGTTATAAATCCCTTAAAAAACCTCTTGCAGGGAGAGCTGCCATCTATTCTGCTCTTCTCCCCGGGTTGGGGCAAATGTACATAGGTGACTATTGGAGGCTCCCCATCTACTACGGAGGGCTGGCCACTTCGGGATATTTCTGGTATTATAACAATCTTCAATATGTACGTTTCAGAGATATGTATCGAAAGTCTCTGGAAGGGACGTATTCCGGCAGTATGTCCACCGATAATCTCAAGTATTACAGAGATGTATATCGACGGTACAGAGATTATTCCATCCTTGCCACTTTCCTGATATATGCACTGCAGATTATAGATGCTGAAGTCTTCGCAACGATGGCAGACTTCGACATCTCTGATGATATTTCCATGAAAGTCAATGTCTCCCCTACAGTCATCACACCCATCACATACCCAAATAGTTACAATTACACATCTTCTTCTTCCAACGCCTACGGCCTGAAAGTTAATTTCACTTTTTAATTATGCTCACAAAACATCTTTCTACCATTCTCATCCTATCGTTATCGATTATCTCTCTATCTGCATCAGCACAGCAACAGGAGCCACATAAGAAAGAGAAAGTAAAACTCTTCAAAAACTATGAATCCAGAAAGGAGCTTATCCAGGAAAGAGACTCATTGCGCCGTGTCATAGAAGAACTCCGCAATATGATGGCCATAGAATTGTCTGATACCCTTTCGGTGGAAGATACCATCAACCCGGGAGGGATGGAAATAATGACTGACGACATTATCACCGACTCCTTAGCATTCTCCACAGATTCTCTGCTGAGTATGTGGTACCAACAGAGAGACCTTTCTTCGATGGAGATTGAGAACTTCGACCTCGACTCTGCTGAGATTTTGTCGGATATCCCCGACTCTCTGCTGCTCCAGAGACTCCAAAAGATGAATTCTTTTATCTCTATCCCATACAATAAAGTGATTCGCAATCATATCCTGTATTATGCTCAGAAAATGCCCGACAAGATGGAGACTATATTGGGCCTTTCCAATTACTATATGCCGATTTTCGAAGAGATATTCGACCAATATGACCTTCCAAAAGAATTGAAGGCTATGGCCATCATCGAATCGGCTCTCAATCCGAAGGCCGTGTCGAGAGTGAAAGCTCGCGGGATGTGGCAATTTATGTACGGCACAGCCAAAAGATATGGACTGGTAATGAATTCTTTCGTCGATGAGAGATATGATCCTATCGCTTCAGGACACGCCGCTGCCAAGTATCTTCGTGATTCTTATCTTATCTTCGGAGACTGGACTCTGGCCATCGCTTCCTACAATTGCGGAGCCGGCAATGTCAATAAGGCTATCCGCCGTTCCGGAGGTTCCAAAGATTTCTGGGATATTTATCCTTATCTTCCGAGAGAGACAAGAGGCTATGTCCCTTCATTTGTAGCTGCACTTTATACTCTCAGTTATTACAAAGAACATTCTCTCACTCCCAAGCCCACCTCTATGCCTCCTCACACAGACACTCTGAGAATCAACAAGATGCTTCATTTTGAGCAGGTATCCCATTTCACCGGAGTCACAGTGGACGAGCTTCGAAAACTCAACCCCCAATATATGTTTGACATCGTTCCGGGAGTGGAAAGAGAATATATTCTCCGCATTCCATACAATTACACCAATAATTTTGTCAACCATGAAAAAGAGCTCTACTCCTACAATGACACGCTCTATTTCAACCCCGGAGTTCTGAAGAAAATCAAAGAGACCGACTACACCTCATCACAGAGAATCGTACACACTGTGAAAAGCGGTCAGACTTTGGGACATATAGCATTGAAATATCATGTCAAAGTGTCGAGCATACAGCGTTGGAATGGCATTGGCACCAATATCCGCATCGGTCAGAAACTCGTTATCTACACCAACGGAAGCGGACCTGCTGCCACCGGAAGCACCAATAAACAATCCTCCACTTCGAGGTCTTCCACCTCCAAATCTTCCACATCATCTTCTCCCAAGACCACTAATGCAGACGGTTATGTTTATTATACAGTCCGCAAGGGAGATACTCTCTGGGATATTTCTAAAATGTTCCCCGGAGTCAGTGTCAATGATATTATGGTGATTAATGGCATGACTTCAAGTCCCCGTATCTACCCCGGTGCCAAAATCAAAATCAAAAAGATATAGAGAGCTGCATCTTGAGGCTCAGGGAATTGGTCCCCTTGCCATGCAAGTAGTGAATATAAGCACATTTCAGGCAGATATCCAACCATCTTCGATATTTGTATCCTGCAAACAAATAAGCAGATATGCCCCTGCCATAAAATGAAGGTATGGAGAATGTCGCCGGGAGGTCTCTCTGATAACAATATATTCTGCTCTCCCACCTGTCGATATGAAATACTGTCGCTCGAAGCGAACCCCGCCATTTGCCAAGTGGGTGCTTATAATTCACTTCACTGAATATCAGATATCCTAAAGAGCCGCACCATACTGTTTCGAGCCTCGAAGAGACACCGACACCCTTGCCCCCTATGAATGAATGTCCTATTCTCAAAGATGTCTTATGGCGGAAATCATAATCTTTCCACTGATACTGAGTCCGCACATAGAGTGTGTTGCTCTTATCTATCGTCCATTCCCCCTCAATTTTATTTTTCAGAGTCATCGATGAAGAGGGTATTCTGTATCGCTGCCACGGATGATAGGCATAATCTGATGTGCAGTTCAAAGAAAATCTCTTCGATATATCCCACCTGAAAGAGAGGATGGCACCTGTCTCGTTGTTGCACAGTGAAGTAGAGGAGTAACCATCCGAATAAGTGGCTATGTAGCTCTTGGAGTAATGTCTGCACAGCAATGCCACCTCTGTGTCCGACGAGAAGGAACAGACTATCCCACTTACTGCACCGATGGCACCTTTGATGTCCACGGCTACCTCTCCCCACCATCTCATCTTTCTGAGGTATAATATCCAGTCTACGGAAAAATTGCCCCACCACCCGTCGTAAAGGAGATATTGATTGTATGCTTTAGGGGTTATGGACATCTTTTTGTCATATTTGTAGAGGGCTCCGGTGGCCCCTATTTTCCAAGATTTGGCTCCATAAGAGAGATTGATGCCCACGACATTGCTTTTGAGAGTCCCTTTGGTGTCAAGCGAAGATGAAGTGCGATGGAGACCATCTTTGATTATCGAGTAGTAACACTCACTGTCAGCCCGTGCATCTATCATTTTTTCTGAGAACAATGCTGTCAATGACCAGGCACCACCTATTTTCAGTGTTGCCCCCACCCCTCTGAAAAAATTGTGCTCGTCTGAAGAGGTGTAAGGGGTGATATGGTTCTCTCTTTTATAGAGAGATGATGGAGCAGACAGTCCTGTCAGGGAGAATCCATTCCACAGCACCAGCCCCTGCCCCAACCTCGCAGAGTAATCCCCTGCCACAAGACTTTCCATAGAGATTTTATTCCCGAGACGCACCTCCTTGACACAGAAATGGGCTGACACGAAGTCGGCAAAGCTTTTTTCCCCGATGTCTTTCTCGAAAGTGATACCGACAGAGATAAGTTCAGAATAGTTGAATCGGTATCGCTCATAGGTATAGACAGATGCCCCGACATATTTATCTTCATTTTGATGTATATCGCCTTTGATTCTGACTGTCAGATGGTTCCTTACTTTCTTATTGGATGTGCCTGTCCCTATGTCGCCATGAATGGAGAATGTGATAAACGGGGATATCTCACGTACGAAGACTTCTCCAAATCCATCTATCAGAGCGAGTTCATCGAGAGATATTATATCTCCGAATTCTTTACGATAATCGAGCAGAGATGCTATCTGAAATGGAGAGAACACTACCATCTTCTCCATATCTGCTTCGGTCATCGCATTGATATCGACAGGATGGGACAACAGAGTGTAAAACATCTCCATCATCGACTCTATGTCATTTTCCCCCTCTTCCGACTTGATTTCGAGCATTCTCACTATGCCCTCAGGGAGGTCCTGCCCCCACAGGGCAACATCTCCCATACAAATAAAAAAGATAGCCGCAAATACGGCTATCGCATATTTGTTCTTCCCTTCATATCTCCCCCACATATCTTCATACTGCTAATCTGTCTTGAATTTATATTTGATGGCTTTGAGCTCGTCGTTGGCTTTTTCGATTTTGAGCGCAAGCTCCGATTTGAACTTAATCATCTTATCCATCATCTCCTTGTCTGAAACGGCAAGAATCTCAAGAGCGAGGATGGCTGCATTCTTCGCACCATCAAGTGCCATAGTGGCTACAGGGATACCTGAAGGCATCTGCAATATTGATAGAACAGAATCCCATCCATCCATCGAATTGGAAGACTTGATGGGAACTCCGATGACAGGGCATGGAGTCATGGCAGCTATCACCCCCGGGAGATGGGCTGCACCACCTGCACCTGCAATAATAACTTTAATACCTCTTGCCTGAGCATTTTGAGCATATTCAGCGACCTTCAAAGGGACTCTGTGGGCTGACAGGGCTTTAATCTCAAATGGGATTTCCATCATATCGAGGAAGTCGGCAGCCTGCTTCATGACAGGCATATCCGATGTACTGCCCATTATCAAAGAAACTATAGGTTTCATAGTCAAATTTCTGTAAAAGGAAATTAATGATTACTTTCGCATCTCAAAGATATACAAAAAAGATGGAACGAATCAAACTTCACGACAAATATTTCAAGCCATTTATTGCCAATAAAACTATCGAAGAAGCAGTATCAAAAGTGGCTGACATCATCAATCACGATTACAAAG
>CAYMAX010000047.1:0-10744 GCA_964388595.1 uncultured Muribaculaceae bacterium | reverse complement strand
CAATCCCACACTTTCCATCTGGCAGGCAACCGGCGACGGAGATGCTTTGGCCATCGGAGGTAACCACTTCATTCATGCCATTCGCAGAAACATCGACATCAACATAGTCCTTTTCAATAACAGGATATACGGTCTTACCAAAGGGCAGTATTCTCCCACTTCTCCACTCGGAAAGATTACCAAGACCTCTCCTTACGGCACTGTGGAGCATCCCTTCAACCCGGGTGCAGTAGTTATGGGAGCCCGCGGCACCTTCTTTGCCCGCAGTCTTGACTCCGAGATCAAACTCAATCAGGAGATATTTGTGGCATCTGCCAAGCACGATGGGTGTGCAGTGACCGAGATGTTGGTCAACTGTGTCATCTACAATGATGGTTCACATAAAGATATTTCTGAACGTGAGGTCAGAGCAGACCGTACCATCACTCTTCATCACGGAGAACCTATGATTTTCGGCACCAACAGAGATAAAGGACTTATCCTTGACGAAAATCACAAACTCAAAGTGGTGAAAATTGGTGAGAACGGTATTACCGAGAAGGATATCCTCGTTCACGATGCTCATACAGAAAGTATGGGTATTCACAGTATGCTCATCGATATGAAATATCCCGATTATCCGGTCGCTCTCGGAGTGATAAGGGATGTCAAAGATATGACATACGATGACAATGTCAGAGATCAGCTTCTGGAAGTCAAAGCTCATTCATCCATTCACTGTATGGACGAGCTGCTTCACAGCGGGTCTACTTGGGAAGTCAAATAACACATTTATTCAATACATTTACTTTAAATACATTTTTTATGAAAGTTGCAACAGTAATGGCCGAACTCGAAAGAAAGTATGGCAATGAAAAAGAGTACTTGCAAGCAGTACGTGAAGTCCTCGAATCAATTGAGGAAGTCTATAACCAACACCCTGAATTTGAAAAAGCTCACATCGTTGAGAGAATCGTTGAGCCTGATCGTATTTTTACCTTCAGAGTTACCTGGGTAGACGATAAAGGTGAAGTTCGCACCAACCTTGGTTACCGCGTTCAGTTCAATGCAGCTATAGGACCCTACAAGGGAGGTCTTCGTTTCCACAAAGCAGTTACCCCTTCCATGCTTAAGTTCCTCGGCTTCGAACAGATTTTCAAAAACGCTTTGACCACACTTCCTATGGGTGGTGCCAAAGGTGGTTCAGACTTTGACCCGGTTGGAAAATCAGATGCAGAGATTATGAGATTCTGCCAGGCATTTATGCTCGAATTGTGGCGTGCTATCGGCCCCAACCAGGACGTTCCCGCCGGTGACGTTGGAGTTGGCGGACGTGAGATCGGCTACATGTTCGGAATGTACACCAAACTTGCTCGCGAATACAATGTAGGAGTTCTTACAGGTAAAGGCGCTACATGGGGTGGTTCCATCCTTCGTCCTGAAGCTACCGGTTTCGGTGCTCTCTATTTCGTACAGCATGTTCTTCATGATTCCAACAAAGACATCAAAGGTAAAACCATCGCTCTTTCAGGCTTCGGCAACGTCGCTTGGGGTGCAGCTACCAAAGCAGTAGAATTGGGAGCTAAGGTTGTTGCTATTTCCGGTCCCGATGGCGTTTGCCATATCCCCGGCGGTATCGACAAGGAAATGATAGACTACATGCTTACCATGCGTGCTTCCAACCGTAACAAAGTGGAAGATATGGCTACCAAATTCCCTAAAAAAGCTCAATTTACCCCTGGTAAAAAATCTTGGAGTATCAAATGCGACATCGCACTTCCTTGCGCTTTCCAAAATGAGCTCAGCGGTGATGATGCCAAAGAACTTATTGCTAACGGCACATTCTGCTGCTGCGAAGTATCCAACATGGGATGTACACCTGAAGCTATTGCAGCTTTCCAGGCAGCCAAAATTCCTTTTGCTCCCGGTAAGGCAGTCAACGCAGGTGGCGTAGCCACTTCAGGACTTGAGATGACTCAGAATGCTATGCACATTAGCTGGGACGGCAAAGAAGTAGATGCTAAACTTCATTTCATTATGGAAAGCATCCACAGTGCTTGTGTCAAATTCGGCAAACTTTCCGATGGTCGCATTGACTATGTCAAAGGGGCAAATATCGCAGGTTTCATGAAAGTAGCTCAAGCTATGCTCGAACAAGGTATTATCTAATAATATTTAAATCTTTTGAGAAGGTCATTCTTTTTGGAATGACCTTCTTTTTTTTATTCTATATTTGCACCCGTAAACGATTCTAATCTAATACACAATACAAATGAAAAAAATTATTTCTATCGCTGTTGCTCTTATGGCAATGGTTTCCTGCACATCCAATGGTTATCGTATCGATGGAGTAATCTCCGGAGATAGCCAGGCCATCAAGAATGGCAAAGTCTATTTGTTCAACAATGACAAGAGAGATGTCATCAAAGACACCACTGACATCATCAATGGTCGTTTTCAATTCAAAGGGAATGTTAAGACTCCCGAGTATTTCTTCATTCAGGTCGAAGGTATTGACAATGGTCACATCACCCTTTTCTTGGAGAATGTCAGATACAACATCACCGCAGTGGACACTGCTCTGCTTAAGGCCACTATCACCGGCGGTCCCACTCAGGATATTTTCAATCAGGCCAAAACCGAAGCTGAGCAATTGTACCAAAAATACGGTATGGATGCTATCATCGCTGAGTACAGAAATCCTGCCACCACCGCAGAGAGAAAAGATGAATTAAATCAGATAGTCGAAGAGTACTACAAAGAGGACGAAGCTTCTCGTAATGCTATTTTGGAACAGAATCCATTCTCACAATTCTCTTTTATGGACTTTCGTGACAATGTAGCTGATATGCCTGTAGATTCAGCTTCTGCCATTCTCGATGTTTATAAGAGCAAAGAGGAATTTAAGGATAATAAGTTTATTACCTATATCGATGAGATTCTTGAGATCAACAGGAAGTTGGCAGTTGGTTGCGCTTCTTTGGACTTCACACTCAATGACCCTAACGGAAAGCCTGTTACATTGTCTGATATCTACAAGAAGAATAAAGTCACTATGATAGATTTCTGGGCCGGATGGTGTGGTCCATGCCGTCGCTTCAATCCCACGTTGGTAAAAATCTACGCACAATATCATAAAAAAGGTTTCGAAGTACTTGGCGTATCACTCGACAGAGAGAGAGATTTATGGCTTGGTGCCATCAAGAATGACAAACTCACATGGCCTCAGGTATCTGACCTCCAATATTGGAATAGCGAGGCTGCCAAGCTCTACAACATCAGATATATACCTCAGAATGTGTTTGTAGATCAGAATGGTATTATCATTGGTAAGAAATTGAACGAAGAAGAGATACCTTCTTTCCTTGAAGAACATCTAAAGTAGTCACCCGGTGATAGGGGTTTACGATTCCGGCATAGGCGGTCTGTCTGTTTGGAGAGAGTTGTATGCTCTGATGCCAGAGCAGGAGTATCTCTATATCTGCGATGCGGCGCATTGTCCGTATGGTGACAAGCCTGTGCAGTACATTATCGACAGAGCGGATGTCATAGTTACTTATATGATATTCCATGGGGCTGATATGGTGGTCGTTGCGTGCAATACGGCCACCGCAGCCGCCATCGACTATCTGCGGCACAAATATTCCATCCCCTTTGT
This sequence comes from uncultured Muribaculaceae bacterium, assembly GCA_964388595.1. GTDB lineage: Bacteria > Bacteroidota > Bacteroidia > Bacteroidales > UBA932 > CAYMAX01. The sequence goes on along the minus strand of CAYMAX010000047.1, from coordinate 7,107 downwards.
CGGGATGGAGCCTGCTGTAAAGCCGGCAGCCACAGTGTCCCGGAGCGGAGTCGTGGGAGTCTTAGCCACTGCCAACACATTGAAAGGTTCTCTCTATCACAACACCCTTGAGCGTTTTGGCTCCGGAGTCAAAGTCGTGGAAAGAGTGGGAGAGGGGCTTGTCGAATTGGTCGAGAGGGGAGAAATCTCCGGTCCGGCAGTCGAAAAACTGCTTCACAAATACATAGATCCCATGGTGGAAGCCGGTGCCGATGCCATCGTCCTGGGATGCACCCATTATCCATTTCTTTCAGAAGCCATTGCACGAGTAGCCGGCCCGTCAGTGCGCATCATCGACCCGGCCCCTGCCGTTGCGCAGCAGGCACGACGGCTCTTAGACACCCTTCCTCATCCATCTTACCCTTCCCCAGGCCACCATCTCACATTCATCTCTAATGCCGACACCACCATCCTTTCAAAGTTTCTGAAGATGATAATACCGGACACAAAAGGGATATTGGTAGAAGAAGTTAAGTTTTAGGTAGTATCATTACTGATTTTAGGGAGGATTTTATCTGAAAATATATGGAAACTTTTTGATGAAAAAATTTGTTTTGATAAAGAAAATATGTACTTTCGTGCTGATAAAAGCGGAAAAGTACTATTAAACCTACCTAAAATTTGAATCTAATTCATTAATTAATTGTACTGGAGGACTATTTGAAAACTATCTGTATTACAACTCACTACACCGGTTTCGCAACAAGACTGATGTCCGATTTGCATTCGGATGGCTTTCCTTTTATATATACTATTGAATATTAATAACTCACATTTTTTAACTTAATTTTTAATTTATTTACAATCAAATTTCAACTTTTATTAACTTTTTTTATTAATCTTTAAAAAATTATCTACATGAAAAAGATCAGACTATTTTTAACAGGTCTGTTACTGGTGGTAACAAGTGCAGCATTTGCGCAGAATATCACCGTATCAGGTACTGTTACTGATGCTATTACTGGAGAGTATGTTGTTGGAGCTACCGTACAGCTTCAAGGCAGTACCACTCAGTGGGCAACGACTGATGATCTTGGAAACTATTCCATCGCAGTTCCGGGTAACGGAGTGTTGGTTTTCAGTTTCTTGGGTTACACCACACTAGAAATTCCTGTTAACAACAGGACTAACATCAATGTTGCTCTTCAGTCTTCAGCAGAATCTCTCGAAGATGTTATCGTAGTTGCATACGGTACTGTCCGCAGAGAGGCTAAGACCGGATCCGTATCTTCCGTCAAGGGAGAGGTCATTGGTGAAGCTCCTGTTTCTTCAGTCGACAAGATGTTGTCAGGTAAAATGGCCGGTGTGCAGGTTACTGCTACTTCCGGACAGCCTGGTGCCAATTCACAGATTCGTATTCGTGGTACATCCTCCCTCAATGCAGGCAACGAGCCTTTGTGGGTAATCGATGGTATTCCCGTTATGAATGGTGACTATGGTTACTTTACCAACACATCCAATGCCATGTCTGCTGTCAACCCTAACGATATCGAGTCCATCACAGTGTTGAAGGATGCTGCTGCTGCTTCCATTTATGGATCCCGCGCTGCCAACGGTGTTGTTTTGGTTACTACCAAGAGCGGTAAAGCAGGAAAAGCCAAATTCACTGCACGTGTGAAAGTCGGTGCTTCCTCCCTTGCCAACGACAACAAAGACTTCGGCATCATGAATGGTGAACAACTTCTCGGATATCAGCGTCAGGCCATTAAGAATCGTGGCATGGATCCTGATAATCCAACAAGTTCATACTATCGTCCCGAATCACTCCTTACTCTTCCCCTCACCAACTGGATGAAGGAATTCACAAGAGTAGGTCTTCTTCAGGAATATGAAATCAATGCATCTGCAGGTAACGACAGAGGAAGATTTTATTCTTCACTATCTTATCATAAAAATGAAGGTATTGTTTACGGTAACGACTTCCAGAAGTTTACCGCTCGTGTCAACTCTGACTACAAGCTCACCAAGACTTTGGAAATGGGTACACGTATCAACTTGGCTTACACTGCATCCAACGATATCGCCATGCAGTCATTGTATTATGTCAACCCTATGTTCGCAGGTATGAGAATCCTCCCTTGGACTCCTTTCTACGATGCAGACGGTAACTACAATACCAGAATAGCTGAAAACTCCGATACCAACCCTCTCTACACTGCATTAGTGAGTGATGACCAGTGGGAGAAACAGTTCCGCGTACAGGGCACCTTCTATCTACAGTGGGAGCCTGTCAAAGGTTTGGTAATCAAGACCAACAACTCTGCTGAAGGTACCTTCGGTGAAGGTCGCAGATATTGGGGACCCGATCCCGGTGGTACAACAGGTACTTTACAGTCATCTACCACACAGTATCTCCGTCTTACCACTTCCAACACCATTACTTACTCCAATCAGTGGGGTGACCACTCTTTCAGAGCTATGGTAGGTCAGGAAGCCATGCGTGATATGGGCAAATCATACTATATGTATTGCCCCGACATTGACGATAAGATTCCTTATCCCAATTCATCCATCGCTTCTACTTCAGAAGCTAGCTACGGATACAGCGCAGAGACTCTTCTCTCAGTATTCGGAATGGTTGATTACAACTATGCCAACAGATACTTCATCCAAGCATCCCTTCGTGGTGATGGTAGCTCACTCTTCGGAGCGAACAACAGATGGGGTCTTTTCTGGTCAGTCGGTGGTTCCTGGAACATCTCCAATGAGAGATGGATGCAGGGTGCTTCCAATTGGTTGAGCCTTCTTAAGATCCGTGCCAGCTATGGTGTCAATGGTAACAATAACATCAGTGCATACAGAGCATACGGACTTTATTCATCAACAGCATACAATGGTTCTATGGGAATGCTTCCTTCATCTCCCTCCAACGATAATCTTTCTTGGGAGAAGAACAAAACATGGAACGTAGGTCTTGATTTCGGTTTCTTCGACAGCAGGCTTAATGGTCAGGTCGATGTGTACAGCCGTATCACTTCAGACATGCTTCTTGACAAACAGGTTCCCCAGACTTCAGGTTTCTCCTCCAACTTTATGAATATCGGTTCCATGAAGAATACCGGTGTTGAAGTTCAGTTGGATGGCGACATCATCCGTACAAAGGACTGGAACTGGAACATTGGCGTTAACTTCGCATGGAACAAGACCGAGATTCTCGACCTTGGTGACGTTGAAGAGATGGCATACTCCGGTGATAGCCGTCTTCGTCACAAAGTTGGTTCCACATTCTACACATATTATCTGAAAGATTACTATGGAGTCAATCCTTCCAATGGAGATGCTCTATGGCGTACAGCAGATGGTACTCTCACCAACGATTACAACAAAGCACAATATATATATTGCGGTTCACCTGAACCCAAATATATCGGTGGTTTCAACACTACTCTTTCTTGGAAAGGCCTATCCCTAAGTGCTTTCTTTGAATATAAGGTTGGCAACAAAGTCCTCATCGTAGAGAACCGTTACATCAACTCCGATGGTAACCAGATGAGTACTAACCATGCTATTGCTTCCCTCAATTACTGGAAGAACCCCGGTGATACCGGCGTTTATCCTAAACCTGTGGCAGGTAACAGCACTAACTCTTACACTTTCGCCAGCACACGTTGGCTTGAAGATGGCAGTTATGTCCGCATTAAAGATATCACTCTGTCATACAGCCTTCCTAAGAAAGCTCTTGACAAGATCAAACTTCAAGGACTCAAGTTCTATGTAAGCGGTCTTAATCTCTATACATTCCACGATGTTAACTTCTGGGATCCTGAACGTGGTACGACAGGTATGGGAACCGGTATTTATCCTATGACCAAGACTCTCGTAGGTGGTATCGAACTCGCATTCTAACTCTATAAAAGATAATGAAAATGAAAAAATATTTAATTATAGCACTATTGGCAACATTGGCTCTCTCAGGATGTAAAAACTTTCTGGTGCAAGATCCTATTTTGTCTCAAAGTACTGAAATAGCATTATCCGACTACAATGGTCTTAATACTGCTGTTGGCGGTGCCTATTCTATTCTCGCCGATGGGACTTGGTATGGTGGACAGGGCGTTGTACTTGATGCAGAAATGCGTGCAGGCAATGCGATGATTCCTACCAATCCAGATTTCACTTCCGGTAGAGGTACTGTTCCCTACACCTTGAACTACAATGTAAGTTCTACTTCAGGTCTTTGGGGATATGCTTACTATATGATTTCAGCTGTGAACAATGTTCTCGAAGTGATCGATACCAAGGGTGAAGAACTCATCGTTACCGGTGTTACTAAGGCTGATGTCAATAATCTACAGGCTGAAGCTCTTTTCCTACGTGCTCTTGCACACTTCGACCTTATCCGCACTTATGCCAATCTTGCTGATCTTACAAGTATGGGTGTTCCCGTTATCCTAAAGACCGACAAGACTGCTCAGGAGATGCCTGCCAGAAATACAGTGACCGAAGGTTACACACAGATCATCGCTGACCTTGTGAAAGCTGAAGGTCTGATCTCAGGCTCTTTCAAAAGATCAGGTGTTTCCGATGCCAAAGCTGTATGTTCCAAAGATGCCATCCAGGCTCTTTTGGCTCGTGTATATCTCTATTCACACGACTATGCCAAAGCTTCCGAATATGCTACCAAGGTTATTAACAGCGGTAATTATAAACTATGGACCAAAGCTGAATATCCTGCAGTATGGGGTAAAGATGCTCCTACCGGCGGAGAGATTATCTTCGAAGTTTACGGTATCAAATCCAACTCATACGATGAATATTGGGAAGGCCCTTCACATTTGACCAATCCCCTCGGCTACGGTGACTTTGCTGCCAGCAACGATTTGGTTGGCCAGTTTGCTGCCGGTGATGTCAGAGGTACCACAGGTGTTCGTGGCAAAGATGAAGGTAAAGCAATGTTCTGCACCGATGCAGACGAAGCATCAGGTGGTCAGTTATGGACCATGAAATATCAGGGCAAGGGCTTTGGTGATGCAGTCGGTACTCCCGATGTCAACAATGTCATCGTCCTCCGTCTCTCCGAGATGTATCTTATTCGCGCAGAAGCTGCTGTCAATGGTTCTGGTTCTACTGCAGTAGCAGATATCAATGCTATCAGAACAGCTCGTGGCGCTGCTGCCATAGCATCTGCAGGTGCTGAGGCTGTCGCTACAGAACGTCGTCTCGAACTCAACTGGGAAGGTCATCGTTGGTATGATCTTGGCCGTACTACTCAAGTGCTCGTTTACACCGATGGCGTAGGTGACAAGAACCTTGCTGCAGGTAATAAACTATGGGCTCTGCCTATTCCTAAGAGAGAAACTGATGTCAATGCAAATCTTGTACAGAACCCTGGTTACTAATAAATATGAATAAAACAATGAAACAAATATTATCATTTCTCAATTTAGTCATATTAGGGGCTTTATTAACGGTTTCTTGTAACCTAAATGAGAATCCTAAATTTGATGACAAAGACGCATTTGTTGCTTTTGACAATGCAACAATGACCGTTTCAGAGAGTGTAGGAACTATCAAAGTTCCTGTGACTCTTGCTTCTGTTAAAGGTATCGCTGCCACTATCAGCTTCCAGGCTGTTGACGGAACTGCTAAAGGAGGTATCAACTATGAGTTGCTTGATGGTGCCGGTACTCTTACTTTCTCAGCTGAGGAACGTACTCAGTACATCACTGTGAAAATCAATAAAATAGCCGGTTATACCGGAGACCTTAAGTTCACCCTCAAATTTAAAGAAGGCGGACTCGCAGGCCTCAATGAAGGTGCTGAAAATAAATGTGTGATTACTATCACAGACATTGACCATCCTCTGACATTTATCTTGGGAGGTTATAGTGTTTCAGCTGACTCTTATTATTCTAGCAGGGGTCATTTTGACTGGACTATAACACTTTCAAAGGATGCTTCAGACGTTTCTGTAGTTTGGATTGCCAATATGGATCCTTATTTTGCAGGATACGGATATATTGCTCCCTCATATAATTATTTCTATGGTACAGTTAATGCCGAAAAGACGACTATTACTATACCTAAAGGTCAGAACCTTGGTTATGAGACTACGGTTTTGAATGGTATAACTGATGTTGCTGATGACGGTCCTTTTGTAAATGTAACAATATCCATTAATGCGACCGGAAGCGTTCTTACTATTGTTAATCCTTGGGGCATATGGGATGATGGATGGTGGAATAAGTTCCCTGGCGGAATCATAATGAACAAGAAATAGTTTTTAACTACCTTCTAAAAAGAATTTAAAATGAAAAAATATTTAATAAGTTTATCTGCAGTGTTGTTACTTGTAGCAAGCTGTACTAAATTTAAAGATGAAGCTTCTCAGCCGGTAATCGTGACCGATGCTCCCACTATCACGATATCTGCCATAGGAGATTCTACTTTTACTGCTACCATCACATCTACTGAAGGGACTGGTTTCTACTCCTACGCCATTCAGAAAGGTGCTAAGAAGTCGCTTGATTCAGCTACTCTATTTAAAGTAGGGTACAAATCATCGAGTATAGTTTCTGCAACCGTAAGCTACGAAAAAGCTAAAACTACTACTATTACTCTCAAGGCTTCTCATGGTATTGTCCCAAATACTCAATACCAGGTATATGCAGTAGCTGCAAGTGGTCAGGGTACTATAGGTAGTGTCGTTAACGCCAATCTTACCACCACCGACCATCTGACACCGGCTCCTAAAACATTCACAACCACTGGTGCATCAGGATCGGCTGCTGTTACTTACAATGAGCCTATATTTCTTTCCAAAGCAGGTGCTAAGGCTTATGCTACCTATTATCCTGTGTATAAGCTCTCCGATTCCACCACAGTTGAGATTCCAGCTGATAGCATTAAAGTGTCCGGCACTAAACTCACTATCACAGCTCCCATTATTTCTCCCGGTGTTTATATTAATATAACATGGGAAGACAACCTTGTAAAAAATGGCGTCGGAACAGCTGGTAAAGGATATATGAGGAGAAAGTTTAATAAGTCTGATCCATCTAAGTCTGCTGGTGTCACTTTCCGCGCACCCACAGAGTCTTGGGATATTAACTATCCTATGATTAAAAA
>CAYMAX010000046.1:0-11116 GCA_964388595.1 uncultured Muribaculaceae bacterium | reverse complement strand
GAGACTGGCGAGCGAAGAGTCGAGCCTCGAAGAATCAATTGCCGTGGGCAGTCAAGAACAGATTGCCGAATCAGTCGCTTATTCAAACTATTCGCCGCCCATCGGCAGATTGAATTCTGAGACTGGCGAGCGAAGAGTCGAGCCTCGAAGAATCAATTGCCGTGGGCAGTCAAGAACAGATTGCCGAATCAGTCGCTTATTCAAACTATTCGCCGCCCATCGGCAGATTGAATTCTGAGACTGGCGAGCGAAGAGTCGAGCCTCGAAGAATCAACTGCCGTGGGCAATCGAAGAATCAACTGCCGTGGGCGGTCAAGATGTGATCATCGTGGGTAATCAATGAGAGATTATCATGAGTCACCAAAGAGCATAATCGAGAGATTTATTTATATTTGTGGTTATGAAAACAATAAAAATAGCCTCGTTTTTCATTCTATCTCTATCACTTATTCTTTCATGTAAGAAAGACAACCCACCGCAGGGCATAATGACCCTTCAAAAAACCAATATCCTCATACAAAGTGATCAAGAGGGAGTATTTACTGACAACGAACTCACTGATGACATTATCCTAACATTCAGTGACGATATCAATATTGCCACAGCTTCAGACGGCATTTCCCTAAAATGGTACGGTGACGAAACTGAGCTTCCCATCGAATTGACTAAAGGCAATAGCGACAAAGAAGTAAAGATCATACTTAATGGCATCCGCTACGATTCATTGCGATTTTATGTCTTAGAAATCAATACATTACTTCGTTCCACAGACAATAAAGCCCTCGAGTCAGACTTTCTCGGGTACTTTGTATTGACACCCGATGAAGAAAACGCATCATCTGTCGCTCACAATCGCACAGTAGTCATCTCAGATGTCCATATGGGGGATGCAAGAAGTCAGAAAAACGGATATGGTTGGTTCGTAGAAAACAAATCCAAACTCGTCTCTTTTCTTGATTATTTAATCTCAAAGTCAGAGAGATACAAAGAACTCGTCATCGCAGGAGATCTATTTGACGAATGGGTAGCACCTATGGATGTCGCGACATTTGGGGACGAAAACGGGAAGATTTTGACTGAGTCTCAATTTGCTCTCAAAATCGCAGAAGCCAACATAGAAGTCATTAACAAGTTCAAAGAATTGAAATCGAAAGGGATAAAGATAACTTATGTCCCCGGCAACCACGACATGTTGGTCACTGCAGAAGATTTCGATGCCATATTTGGTGCAGGAGTCGTCGACCAGGCACGTGATGTTCGTGGGCTTGGAGCATATACGCCATCTCAGGATGTGATAATAGAGCACGGACATCGATACGATTTCTACAACGCCCCTGATTTCTTTTCCAACATAGGCACGGAGGGCGTAGGTGCAGACAATGCTATTCTGCCTGCCGGTTTCTTCATCACCAAATACGCCACATCCTCTGACATAAATAATCCAACTTTGTCTCAAGGGCTCGTCACAGTACCTTTGCAAGAGTTGAATCTAAACGCTGAATCACTTGACACAGAGATAGAAAAAGACGATGACACATTCAATCAGATATTATATACGCTAAGTTGGGGAGCCATAATCAATCAGAAACCACTTAAAGGGGGTTATGACCTTCCCATCAAGACAGGTCTTGCCGGATATTCAAAAGATTACTCTCCACGACTTGTATCTCCTCTTGATCTCACTTCACAACTGCTCTACATCAACACCGCAAAATCATCTGAATGGGCCAAACGCCAGTCGACCAATAAAGTGAAGCAGAATATTCCTTTCACCCTCGGACTTCTCGCAGGTGTCAATGGCATGGCTTATCCATATCTTGCTTCGAAAATGTATACCATATACGGAGACAAACGAATAGTAATCTTTGGGCACACTCACGAACCCGATTTAAGATACATACTTACTAAAACCGTTGTCCTGAGTGGCATTTACGCCAATGCCGGTACCTGGATAGACCAAAAATATGTTGGAGAAGATGGAGTCACCTGTTCCTATGTCGAAATAATAGAATGTAACGGATATCTCGGACAATACAAGAGGGTATGCCTCAAGCAATTTGTAAATGCCTCCACCATCAATAATGTCAAATCACCACTTTGGATATATACCAACAACAATTAACAATATGAAAAAAATATTATTTGCATTGATAGTGCTTCCATTGATAATATGCTGTCAATCACGTCAAAAAGGAACAGAATTTGTCCTTGAAACAGATAAGGGCGATATCACATTAATGCTCTATGACAAGACACCGCTCCACAGGGATAATTATATCCGTTTGATAAAAGAAGGTTATTTCGATGGCGTACTTTTTCATCGTGTCATCAAAGATTTTATGATACAGAGTGGTGACCCTGATTCACGTGATGCCGAAAAAGGTGCACTTCTCGGTAACGGAGGCCCCGGGTATACCATCCAGTCCGAATTTCTAATTCCTGAGATATATCATAGAAGAGGAGTGCTGGCTGCAGCAAGGGAGGGAGATGATGTGAATCCCGAACGAAGATCTGACGGGTCTCAATTTTACATAGTGTTGGGAAAGGTATTTACTGATGAAGAACTTGATAAAGTTCAGGAACGCATTGACAAAGCCACAGCTGGTAAGGTCAAACTTACTCCCGAGATGCGTAAGACATACAAAACTATCGGAGGTACTCCTCATCTGGATGGGCAATATACCGTATTCGGGGAGGTAATATCCGGAATGGAAGTGGTCGATGCCATTCAGAATGTAGAAACTGATGACAACGACCGCCCCATAGAGGATATACACATTATCAGAGCTTATCTGAAATAAGAAAATATACTATCCGCAGTGATAGTATTTATTAACCAATGCCATCATCATATCGGGATGTTTCTTAATCTCTTCTCTGATATTGGCATCTTCAAATGAACGTAGGGAAGCGATAATTCCATCTATCATGGTAGGGCTGAACACTCCTTTAGCCTCGAAAAGTGCGCGATGTTTGGAGAGTTCTTCAGCAGATTCGTGGCAGGAAGAGGGAAGCTGCTCAAGAGAATTGAGGGTAGATTGATTTTTCTTATCGTGAATATTGACATCTACGTATGTCTTGCGAGCTATCTCTAATGCATTTGGAGTCTCAAATCCTATGCGTGCTGCTACGATGAGGCCTGCTATCATGTTGTGAATGTCTGCAGAACCATCCGGAGAGCGCATCTCTACAGTCTGTTTGCTCGGTGCTTCGAGATTGGGATTGGGTTCGGTACCATTGGCAATGGCTGACATATCATTTTTGCCGGTCCACCCGAGGGGAACGCGCACCAAAACCGATCTGTTTCTATCTCCCCAGCAAATGCTGGTAGGTGCTTCCTGATGAGGTACCAAACGGAAATATGAGGTGGGATTGGTATTGCCGAAGGCAGTCAATGAAGAGGCACAAGTCATATAGCCGGCGATGGCGGTGCGTGCGGCATCTGAAAGTACCCCATTTTCAATCATTACAGACTTCCCGTTTTTGGTCATTCTGGTGTGGAAATGGAGGCCGCTTCCCGCTTTACCTTCAGTAATCTTGGGAGAGAATGTGATGTCTACTCCATATTGGTAAGCGAGAGTGCGTAGAATCCATTTGGCCATCAGCAGCTGGTCTGCTGCAGATTCAGCAGGAGAAACGAGAAATTCAATCTCATTTTGTTCGTAAACTTTGCCATTGAGACGGAAGTTGCCTACTTCGGAGTGACCATATTTAATCTGTCCACCGGCCTGGGCAATGAGTTTCATTGCCTCTGTTCTGAACAGTTCGTACTTGGTGAAGGGAGTGGATTCGTGATAACCTCTCTGGTCGGGTGTAGGGAAGCAGTTATCGTCATCGTAGATGATGTAAAATTCGAGTTCTCCCATAGCTTCGAAATCATAGCCTGTAGTCTCACGGAAAGCATCGTGGGCTTTTTTCAGAGTATATTCGGGCGAGCTTTCAAGAGGAAGTCCGTCTTTGGTAAAATATGCGCAGATAAGTCCGAGAGTGGGTATCTCAGCAAATGGGTCGAGGTATGCAGTGCTGAAACGTGGTATGACGTATAGGTCACTTGAACCGGCTTCGATATAGGGGAATAGGCTGGAGCCATCTACCCTTTCGCCATAAGTGAGGATGGAATCGAGATATTGATAATTGGTCACAGGGAAATTAAGTGTCTTCAAGCGGCCGTCAGAGGCTACGTACCTGAAGTTGACAATACGAATGTCGTTCTTTATGACAAAATCGATAATGTCTTTTTTTGTGAACTGGTCATGAGTCTTGCCAAGTTCGCAAACGAGTGGATTAATGTTGTATTCAATGAATTTGTTCATTATATTATTATATTAAAATGTCTGCGAAGATAGCAAATATTATATCAATCGCTATTTTCGCAGACATATAGGTGGGCGAGAAGTCTGAAATGACTTGTTGTATCAGAATGTGAAGTTCAATCTTACGTAGAAATTCCTTCCCGGTTCTACACTTACATCCCCTCTGTTGGTGGAGAGGTGGTTGGTATAGGCAACATCGGCTATATTTTCAATACCTGCAAATCCCTGAAGAGAACAGTATCTGCCCAATTCGAAACGACGTGTGGATAGTGTCAGGTCCATACGGCAATATCCTTTGGTAGCCACTTCGCCTGTAGCAATCTTATTCTGGGCAGCAGCTGCGACAGCAGTAAAGGAGATGGTGCCAACTTCATCATAAGTATAACGAAATCCGAGTCTTCCGTTCAAAGGTGGAATGCCGGGAAGCCAGAGATTGTTTTCAGTATCTCTGCCACATACGTATGAACCGGAGAAAAATACTCCCAAACCTCTGTATATGTCATAATCTACTTTCAATTCAAATCCATAAAGAAATGCTTTTCCGACATTTTTGTTGACAAGAGTAGCGGCACCTCCTTCGAGAGGTTCTCCGGGTGCTTCCACTATCATATTTCTCAATCTGTTGACATAAGCAGAAGCTTCAAGATTGATTTTAGATTTCCAAATCCTGAATCCAAGTTCTGCAGAATAGCCATCTTCCGGTTTTAGATTGGGATTACCGAGCCTGACTACATTGCCCAGGTCAATATATTTGAATCTCTCTTCGAGAGAGGGGGCACGATAAGAACGGGCAAGATTGAGAGTAAGGTCTATGTCTTTAGCAGCTTTGAACAAAAGTCCGGCATTTGCACTCCACGAGACATTAAAACTTTTTCCTGCATCGAAAGTGACTTGTTTCCCTGCGGGATTGTCGTTTCTTACATCATTCACAATGGTGTAATTGACATTGTATACTGTATCGTTTTTGGTCCAGTTCATATCGAAACGGGCACCGGCCATAAGAGTAAGTCTCTTGTTGAAGAAATGAGCTTCGTCCTGAATGAACAGTCCTGCATTGGTGGAAGATGCATCTGGAAGTGGAGTCTCGTTGCGAACGATATAATTGGTCTTGGCGATGACACTTTGAGGATTTATTATTTCCATAGTTACATTCTTGGTGCGGTCTGCCGTGATGTCTCTTCTCCATGCATCTACTCCGAAAATCATAGTATTGATATCACCGAAGTCCATTGTACCCTGTATCTTACCGCCATTTGTGACATGGGTGGCCAGAGGGGTGATAGAAGTAGGGGTCTGCCTCTGAATGTTGCCATTGGGAAGTTTTGTTTCAGTCACTGTATTGGGATTCATCAGCACATCTCTACCTATGGCCTGATGAAAATAACTTACTTTCAAAGAAGAAAAGATATCTGTCAGTTTATTGATTTCATAACTTGCGTCTATTAGGTCTCTGCCGATGTTGGTGTAGCGAGCGGTAGCAGTCTGGGGGAAAGTGCTTCCTCCGGGGATACCTACATCATAGGAGTAGTTACGTTGATATTGCAACTTCAGAATATGATTTTTGAAGGGTTTGAAGCCGACTTTTGCAGAGACATTATAAGTGTTGAACTGGCTGTTTTCCAACATGCCGAGTGGGGTTCTCATGTTTTTGGCAGCACCATAAGTGCCAGATACTTTTAAATACCATTTTTTGCCCCCAGCGTTGAGAGAGAGATATTCTGAATAATTGGTATTGGCAGAGGCGAAACTTGAAGTGAGGTTGCCTTCAAAATAGTTCTTGTCTGCAAAATATCCTCCTCTGGTAATGACATTGACGATGCCACCCATGGCTCCGCTGCCATATAGTGAAGATTGGGCACCTTTTATCACCTCTACACGTTCGATGTCGTTGACATCTATCATTGAAAGGGAAGCTGTCAGGTCTGTGGCCGTTTCCACTCTGTTGCCATCTATGAGGGTTACAAGACGGCCTTCCCCCAGACCACGAATATTTACATTTTTGGCCCATACACCATCACCGCCCATAGATACTCCCGGCTCGGTGCTGATGGCATCTGCGACAGTCACAGATGAGCGTTTGCGAATCTCGTATGCTCCTGTAACATTAAGAGAAGCAGGCATTTCTATTACCCTTCTACTTGTCATGAAGCTTGTCACGGTAGCTTCTTTTAAATCTGTTGGTTTACCTAAAACATTGGTCAAGGTATCTGCGACAGATACAGCTGAGGAGTCAGATGATGTATCTATACGGTAATTGTCGGCCGCATAAGACTCCGATGATGCAGCAAAGGCAATGACCAGTGCTGCAAAGAAAAATTTATTGTATTTCATTATCCTTGTTTTTTAGAACCACGGATTTGACTTCAATTCCGGAAAGTCTGCCCAGTTGACCAGACAGGGAGCCGAGTTCGTCCGTAGAACCTTCAAGGATCAGAGAAATAATGCTGGTACCATCAGTGCGAGGCAAACCTTGCCTGCCGATGATAATAGTCGAATGTTTGGTAATGATTTCGTTCATCAGGTGAACGTTGTCGTGATTCTTGATCAGAATCAGTATGGTGCCTATTCTCTTTTCCATCAGAGTTCCTTTGGATTAGTTATTAATTCCGCTTACTTCGATACCGGCAGTCAGCCAAAATCTCAGTGTCCGTGCGTTTTTTATTCGGCGCAAATATAGTAACTTTGCGCCACTATTATCGAAAGATGCTAAAAAAAATCATCATTTTTCTCTTGTGTTACCTCTCTGCAGTATCTTGTTCCTGTACTGACCATAAGAAAGGCGATGCTCATAGCGACCGGTTCACTATCGCTACACTTAAAGGTCCTTCTGCCATGGGCATGGTAAAAATGATGGATGATTTTGAAAAAGATTCGTCATCCCATGTTGTAGTCAAAGTGCTCGATGAACCCATGCAAGTGAGGAAAATGATGCTCGACGGTACTGCTGATTTTGCAATATTGCCGATGACAATGGCAGCACTGCTCTACAATAGGGGTATCGGGTATTCACTGGTGTCAGTTCCTGTCTGGGGTACACTTTATCTCTTTGGAAGTGACACTACTGTCAGCGCCATAAGCGATCTTCGTGGTAAGAAAGTTAATATTATGGCCAAAGGTATGACACCTGATGCTTTATTCCGGTATCTTCTTGTCCAAAATTCTCTCGTCCCTGATAAGGATGTATTTCTCGATTATAGTTTTCCTTCTCACATCGACTTGGCCAATGCAGTTGCAGCTGGAAGAGCTGCTATGGGTGTTGTTGCGGAGCCTTATGTCAGTCTGGCCATGAAAAATAACCCTTCAGTGAGAATACTGCTCGACCTTGAGAGTGAGTGGGATAAAATTCACGGAACCGGTCTGACTCAGACTGCTTTTGTGTGCAGTGACTCCATCATTCATTCTTCCAGTGGAATGGTAAAAAAGGTGGAAGAAGCATACCGCAGGTCCACAGAATGGGTAAATACTTATCCGGACAGTGCAGCAGTTATTATTGTGCAGAAAGGTATTTTACCCGATGTGCCTACTGCCACCCATTCCATTTCACGTTCAAAACTTCGTTATCTTTCGTGCGAAGAAGCGAAGGGGGATGTAGAAGAATATTTAAAAGTTTTATTTGAATTAAATCCCGATTACATAGGAGGGAAAATGCCGGATGAAGGTTTCTATTACAAGAAATAATTGGATTACCATCTCTTCGATAGTGGTAATATTGGCGGTATGGAAGTTGATTTCACTCCATATCCATTCCAATTTTATATTGCCTTCTCCTGAAGATACATTTATGGCACTTTGCCATCTTTTTGTAGATAAAGGATTCTTAGGCACTGTTGCAACAACGTTACTTCGAGGTGTCATCGGTTTTGCCATAGCTGCCATTTTGGGTATCTCAGTGGGAATCATTGCAGGCCTTTACTCAGGATTCTATGCCTTTATCTCTCCGATACTTGTCATCATTCGTTCCATCCCGGTGATAGCTATTACATTGTTGGCTTTGATATGGCTTGCACCCGATTCTGTCCCCGTCTTTATAGGTCTGCTCACGATGTTCCCAATCGTCTGTACCAATGTGATAACTGGTATCCGCAATGTCGATAAAGATTTGGTCAAAATGGCTGAATTTTATAGGGTAGGGAAGAAAAGGCTCATCTTCCAACTCTATCTTCCTGCCATCGCTCCATATATTTTCAGCGGTGTCTCAAGTGCTTTCGGCATAGGATGGAGGGCGATTATCGTGGGAGAAGTGCTTAGTCAGCCTCTCTATGGTATAGGCACACAGATGCATTCTGCGCAGACATTTCTGAATGTGGACATTCTGATAGCCTGGACAGTAGTGGCGATTTTACTCAGTTTTATTTTCGAAAAGATTATCAAATGGGCAGAGCATAAAATCTTAAAATGGAGGAGAGTGAGATGAGTATGGATATTAGAGGACTGAACATGAGTTATGGCGATAGGACCATATTTAAAGATTTTAACATATCTTTCTCTGAGGGAGATATCACTTGTCTTCTGGGACCATCCGGATGCGGCAAGACCACCTTACTCAATATTATAGGGGGGCTTACCATTCCTGATTCAGGTACTTTTACAGGATTTGATAACAAACGTTTTTCGTATGTATTTCAGCAGCCGCGTCTCCTCCCGTGGAGAAGTGTCAAAGGCAATATCGAATTTGTCCTTGATGACACCCTCCCTCTATCTGCACGCTCTACCAAAGCTGATGAACTTATCCACAAGGTGAGACTGGAAGGTTTTGCCGACTTTTATCCATCACAATTGAGCGGTGGAATGTCACAAAGAGTCTCCATAGCTCGTGCATTTGCTTATGCCGGAGATGTCATTCTCATGGATGAACCTCTAAGCAGTCTCGATGAAAGCCTGAAAGTCGAATTGACCGAATGGTTTAAACAGATATGGAATCAGGACAGACGCACTGTGATATTTGTCACACACGATGAGCGTGAGGCTGCTATGTTGGGGGCAAAAGTGCAGATATTGGGAAGCGATGCACTTCCTCTTATTCCCCCACTACCAATGTCATAGTGAGTGTCTCTCCATCTACCTGTTCTTTTGTCTCCCTGCAGATGCCATTGATGATGGAAAGGCATATCATATCTGTATCGGGATCATCAAGAATGGTCTTAGGACAGTTCTCCTGAGTCACTTTATAAGTAACTACATTAGTCTTTTCAGAGAATTCGAGGCAGAGTTCTACAGGGCCTTTCAATGGTAAAACCTGAAGTATCTCTTCTGTCAGATGAATCAGATTGCGTCGACGCTTTTCTGAGAAGAAATGTTTGGCAGAGAAAGTTTCGATTTGAGCATTGAGAGCATAAAGGTCGTAATTTGGTGATGTGATGGTGAAATGCAGATTGCGAACCCTGTTGATAAAGAGTCGAGCCTTTTCTGTCTTGGGAGAATTGAATATCTGGTCAGGAGTTCCTTCCTCATAGATTATCCCTTCATCCATAAAAAACACCCTCGTGCTTACGTCTTTGGCGAAAGTCATCTCATGAGTAACAATCGCCATAGTCATACCCGATTTGGCCAGCTGTCTGATGACTCCGAGTACTTCACTTACCATAGTAGGGTCGAGAGCAGAGGTGGGCTCGTCAAAAAGAATAATCTTCGGGTCCATAGAAAGACACCGAGCTATAGCTATTCTCTGTTTCTGACCTCCTGATAGTTGAGAAGGATAATAGTCGTATTTCTCGGCAAGTCCCACCATCTTCAAGAGTTCCATCCCTCTTTGATAAGCTTCTTCCTTACTTTTCCCCAACAACTTAATCGGACCTATAGTGAGATTCTCGATGATGGAGAGATGGTCGAAAAGATTGAATGACTGAAATACCATTCCCATTTTTTCTCTCAATTTGGGTACGTTGGTCTTTTTGTCGAGGATATTGACTCCATCTATGTAAATGTTGCCAGAGGTGGGCTTTTCCAACAGGTTGAGGCATCTCAGAAAAGTGCTCTTACCTGTTCCTGAAGGGCCAATGATGGAAATTACTTCTCCGTCGTGGATAGTGGCATTGACGTCTTTCAGGACCTGGAGATCTCCGAATCGTTTTGACAGATGTTCGACTTGTATCATTTCTTAATTGTTTTGCGAGTGTTTAGTAGGTCTAAAAGTTTGCCCAAAAGCCAGGCGAGGATGAAGTATATAATCGTGATAACTATCAAAGGGAAGAAAGCATCAAATGTTCTGCTTCTTATGATGTCGGATGCTTTGGTAAGGTCCTGTACTGCTATATAACCCACTACGGAAGTCATTTTCACAAGCGATATGGCCTCCCCCTTGAAGACAGGGAGGACTCTGCTAACTGCCTGCGGCATAATTATGAATCTGAAAGTCTTGGCAGGGGAGAATCCTAATGCAATCCCTGCCTCCTTTTGCCCGGGGTCAATCCCCTCTATAGAAGTGCGGAACATCTCACTGACATAAGCTGCGAAATTGATGGCAAAAGTGAGTATTGCCACACTTGTGGCTGAAATATTGGAGCGGGCAAAAATGACGTAAAACACAATCATCAAAAGCACAAGCACCGGAGTGCCACGCATCAAGTCAATGTAGAGTTTTGCAAACCATTTCAAAAAACCCACTTTACTCATCCTTAAGAAGCAAATACCGGCTCCCAAAAGAGTGCCGAGCAGGATGGCGAACACAGAGATAATGATAGTCCGAATGAGTCCGTCAATAATCAGTTGATAGCGTTTCTCTGTAATCAGGTTGTTGACAAAACTATTTTTAATCTTCTGGAAGAAACCCAGGTCATTATTTCCAAGGGTTGGTCGGCACGAAT
>CAYMAX010000045.1:0-11288 GCA_964388595.1 uncultured Muribaculaceae bacterium | reverse complement strand
ATTTCTATTTTATTAATACTCCTGACGGTGATATGGTTTTTGCCAAGACCTTTGGTGCCGTAGAAACCTGCAAGAGGAGCTACCATGACGGTTTGTCCCTGATATGAGAAACTCTCCAGCAACCACTGTGCAAATTTGTCGGTATCATCTACAGGCAACTGAGCGATGGCATAGAAAGCCCCTTTGGGCATAGGGCAGATAACTCCGGGAATCTTGTTAATCTCTTCAATCATGACATTTCTTCTGTGAATGTATTCGTCTCTGACCATCTTGAAATAGGATTTGGGTGTGTCAAGAGCTCCTTCTGCAGCTATCTGGCCATAAGCAGGAGAGCAAAGGCGGGCTTGAGCATATCTCAAGACGCATTTCATTATTTCTTTATTTTTTGAGACGATGTTGCCGATACGTACACCACACAGGGAATATCTCTTGGATACGGAGTCTATCAGGATGACATTATCTTCAAGACCCTTGATGTGCATACAGGAATAATGAGGGGCATCTGTATAGCAAAATTCGCGATATACTTCATCAGAGTAGATGTATATCTGGTGTTTCTTGGCTATGGCTCCTATACTTTCGATTTCTTCTTTTGAATATAATACGCCTGTAGGGTTGCCGGGGTTGGTAACAATAATACCTTTGGTGCGAGGGGTGATGAGCTTCTCGATTTGTTCCATGGGAGGGAGGGCAAATCCGTTCTCAATGTGAGTGGTGATGGGGACCAATTTGACATCGTTTTGCAGAGCAAAAGAATTGTAATTGGTGTAGAAAGGCTCGAAAACAATAATCTCGTCACCGGGGTCGCAAGTGACTGCAATGGCTATCTGCAGTGCTTCACTTCCACCAGTGGTGATGTTGATGTCTGTGTATTCAACGTCGATGTTGATTTTCTTATAATACTCAGCAAGTCCTTTGCGAAGTGACTCGTTGCCGGCAGAATTGGGATAGGAAACGAGCTTCAGAGTGTTGTTCTTAACAGCATTGAGGGCTTCGTCAGGGGAGACGACATCGGGTTGCCCGATGTTGAGATGGTAAACTTTTATCCCGCGCTTTTTGGCAGCATCTGAGAAAGGAACTAATTTTCGTATGGGGGAGGCAGGCATGTTCTGTGCCTTCTTTGATAGTGTTAACATAAAATATAATGTTTATTATTATCTCACAAAGTTATTAACTTTATCTTCATGTTGGGCAAGTATTTACCAAAAAACTCTAAATTTGCGACTTAATAATAAATATATCAGATGAGTATTATCCGCAACAGAGCTCTCGACGAGTTCTCATCTCACAAAGCCGTACGATTCTTCTTGGAAGAAAAGCCCGTTTCCGGCTATTTCGGGCAAAATGTCTTTGACCTGGAGAAGATGCGCAAGTATCTCTCTACGGATGCCTACAAAGAGGTGGTTTCCTCTATTCACGAATCAGTAAGTATCGATCGCAAATATGCCGATCAGATAGCTATGGGAATGAAAAACTGGGCAGTAGAAATGGGCGCGACCCATTATACACACTGGTTTCACCCTCTTACAGATTCTACAGCAGAAAAGCACGAAGCCTTTATCGATATGGATAAAGATGGTGTTGCTTTTGAAAATTTTAAAGGGAGTGCTTTAGTCCAACAGGAGCCCGATGCCTCAAGTTTCCCCAACGGAGGTCTTAGAAACACTTTTGAAGCCCGTGGTTATACAGCATGGGACCCGAGTTCTCCCGCTTTCATTATTGATGGGACTTTGTGTATTCCCACTATCTTCGTATCATATACGGGAGAAGCTCTCGATATGAAGATACCCCATTTAAAATCTCTCCGAGCACTGAATAAAGCTACTTTGGGCGTTGTAGGGCTTTTTGATAAAAACATCAAAAAGACTGAAGTGATGCTTGGAGTAGAACAAGAATATTTTATAGTGGATGATGCTCTTTTCAGAGCACGTCCCGACCTGCAGATATGTAACAGAACTCTCATCGGGCACACTGCCGCCAAGGACCAGCAGCTCGAGGATCATTATTTCGGAGCTATCCCTTCCAGAGTGATGGCTTATATGAAAGATTTCGAAACAGAAGCCTATAAACTCGGCATTCTGTTAAAGACCAGACACAATGAAGTAGCCCCCAATCAATTTGAATGTGCACCTCTTTATTGTGAAGGTAATTTAGCTGTGGATCACAATCTTATGCTTATGATTATGATGCGCAAAGTAGCTAAGAAGCACCATTTGAAAGTGATTTTCCACGAGAAACCTTTTATGGGTGTCAATGGCTCAGGCAAGCATTGCAACTGGTCTATTTTTACCGACAAAGGGGTCAATCTTCTCTCCCCTGGCAAGACTCCCCGTACCAATTTGCAATTTCTAAGTGTCTTCACATCTGTCATCAGAGCAGTCTATGAGCATCATTTTCTGCTGATGTCAAGCGTCGCAAGTCTCGGTAATTCTTATCGTCTCGGCGGTAATGAAGCACCTCCGGCAGTGATGTCTGTCTTCATTGGAAGCACATTGGACAAACTTCTCAATTCTATCGAGAGTCTTGATGATTCGGCATCGGTCGACAGAGAAGATGTAAGGCTAAACATCGTCAACAATATTCCTGAGATTCTCCCCGATAATACAGACCGAAATCGTACCTCTCCATTTGCCTTTACCGGCAATCGCTTTGAATTCAGAGCAGTAGGCTCATCTGTCAATATCGCTTCATCTATGTTCGTGCTCAATACTATTGTTGCACAGCAGCTTACCCGTTTCCGTAAATTAGTTGATGCGCTCACTGACAAAGGTGTAAAGCAGGAAGATGCAGTGCTGAGAGTGATACGCCAATTTATAAAAGAATCCAAAAAGATAAGATTTGAAGGCAATGGATACAGCGAACAATGGCAGAAAGAGGCTCGCAAGAGGGGTCTTCAAGGTGTTACTGATGTCCCGAGTGCGTACAAATCATATATTTCTCCCAAGTCTGTCAAACTGTTCACCTCTATGAATGTCCTCTCCCAAAGAGAATTGACAGCTCGGTATGAAGTGCTGGATGAGACCTATACCAAGAAGTTGCAGATAGAGGCAAGAGTGATGGGGGATCTCATCATCAATCATGTTATTCCCACCGCCATTAAATTTCAGAATGCCCTCATTGAGAATACCATTGGCATAAAACAATTGTTTGACCAGGACCAATACAAAACGATGTGTTCTCTGCAACTCGAATTGATTGAGAAGATCTCTCGTTATATCAACGAATTGAGAGCATATGTGCATGATATGATAGAAGCACGCTCGCAAGCCAATCTCATTGAAGATTTTGCTGAGAAGGCGGCTGCTTATACTCGTGAAGTCATTCCCTATATGAATCTGATAAGGGATCGTTCCGATAAACTTGAGATGATTATAGATGATGAATTGTGGCCTCTTCCTAAATACAGAGAATTGTTGTTTAGCAGATAATTATGACTATAAAAGACGATAGATATGCACTCAGAGGGGTCTCTTCATCCAAAGAAGATGTCCATAATGCCATTAAAAATATCGATAAGGGTCTCTTCCCAAAAGCATTTTGTAAGATAATCCCGGATTATCTCTCCGGAGACGATGATTACTGTCTGGTAATGCATGCTGACGGAGCGGGAACCAAATCTTCTCTTGCCTATGTTTATTGGAAGGAGACAGGAGATATGAGTGTATGGAAGGGAATATCTCAAGATGCCATAGTGATGAATACAGACGATTTGCTATGCGTCGGTGTGACAGACCATCTTCTTCTATCGTCGACTATAGGTCGCAATAAGAATAAAGTGCCGGGGGAAGTAATTTCTGCGTTGATTTCAGGTACTTCTGAGTTTATCGAGAAGATGAAAGACTACGGAGTGAATATTGTCCTTACTGGTGGAGAGACAGCAGATGTGGGGGACCTTGTAAGGACAGTAATAGTAGACAGCACCGTCTGCGCCCGGATTAAACGCTCGGAGGTGATAGACAATGCCAATATCTCTGATGGAGATGTGATAGTGGCTCTCGCTTCCTTCGGACAATCTTCTTATGAAGAACAATACAACGGAGGGACCGGAAGCAATGGTCTCACTTCTGCCCGTCACGACCTTTTTGCACATTATCTCGCAGCGCTCTATCCTGAAAGTTATGATTCTCAAATCAATGAGGAGCTTATCTATTCCGGAGGCAAACATCTCACCGATATAGAACCTGTCTCCGGCCTTTCTTACGGCAAGCTTGTTCTTTCTCCCACCAGGACTTATCTTCCTATTGCTAAAGAGATTTTTGCCCACCATCGTCAGCATATCCATGGTATGATTCATTGCTCAGGAGGGGCTCAAACCAAAGTTCTCCATTTCATTGATAATCTGCAGGTGGTAAAGGACAATCTTTTTCCTGTGCCTCCTCTTTTCTCAGCCATTCAGAAAGAATCTCAGACTGATTGGAAAGAGATGTATAAAGTTTTCAATATGGGGCATAGAATGGAAATCTACCTCCCTCCACAATATGCAGATGATATCATTGCCATATCCCGCTCTTTCGGGGTCGATGCCAGGGTAATCGGACATGTCCATTCTTCTCCCGGAAGTGAAGTTGTTATCAAAAGTGAGTTCGGGGAGTTTATTTATTATTAACTTTGATGATTATGAGAAAATCATTTCTTTTTTTATTGTCGATATGTCTCTTACTGGGTTCTTGTAGGAATGATAGCAAAGTCACTCCGGTCATCCCCATCTCCCGTAAGGCATTAAGTGATACTTCTTCCATTTATTATGCACATTTCGCAGATTATCCATCTCAGAAGAGTATGTTGCCGATAGGGATTTTCGATTCAGGTACAGGTGGCTTTACTATTTTGGAATCATTGCTATTGGCAGATAATTTTGACAATATCACAGGTGCTGAAGTACCTGATGGTATTCCAGATTTTGCAGGGGAGAATTTCCAATATTTTGCAGATTATGCCAATATGCCTTATGGCAATTATTCCGAAAATGGCAAAGATGATTTTCTTAAAGAGTTAGTGGTCAAGGATGCTCTTTTTCTGATGGGTACCAACTACTACAATCTCTCTATGGATGATATACCCACCGGAGTGAAAGAGCCCGTGAAACTAATCGTCATGGCTTGTATCTCTGCTCATTCTTCCGGATACAAAGATGTTGATACTCTGTTGTCTATGAGCAAAACAGGAGTTAAGTTGATAGGTGTGATAGATGCAAGTGTCAGAGCAGCCCTTGACGGATTGGATAAAGATAAATATTATTCTATCGGCGTGTTGTCTACTCCCGGCACTGTTTATTCCAAAGAGTACGATAAAGCTATAAGAACTGCCTCTGCCAAGATGGGTTTTACTAAAAACATACAGATATTCAATCAATCCGGAGATGGTATCGCCAATGCCATCGATGGCGGGAATGATTATATATCCCGCAATGCACCGGGAGTGAGAAGCAATTACAAAGGCCCTGTATTGGGAGAAGGGGAAGATGACATCGATATCAATCTTCTCGACAGATACCACTTCGATTTCTCACGCAATTCAATGTTATATCGCAAAGAAGGGGGTAAATATGTAGAGTTGCAACTTAACTCCGCTGGTAATTATGCCCGTTTCCATCTTGTTTCTCTGGTGGAAAAACATCGCAGAAGCGGCAGTAAGATCCCTCTTTCCTCTATTATTCTCGGAAGTACTCATTATCCTTATGTGCTGGACACACTTCGAAGAGTCATAGATGAATTGTACGATTTTAAACGTGACGGGGTATATCTATACAGAAATTCCATCTCTCCCGATTTAAGATTTATAGACCCGTCAGTGTACACAGCCAAAGAATGTTACTCTATTCTTCGTAAATCAGGCCTATTGGCATTGCGCACCACCAAATCAGAACTTGTCTCTTTTATTTCGATACCCACTTATGGCCTTTCACCCGACCTTCTCAATGAAGATGGGTCCTTCAAGTATGAATTCAAATATGGAAGAAATGCCGGGAGCGAAGAGATTACTACCAAAATAGTACCTTTCTCTCCGCGGTACATAGATGAGTTGTCGATTTCAAGGATGGAAGCGCTTGTTCCACTCTCGTATTCTCTCATTAAAAAAACACTTTACTAAGATATGTTGTATGCCGAAAGTATATCTGCAGAAGAGATAGAATCATTGGATTTTGTCTCTTTTGATGGACCTATAGTGGTGGTCAAACAGATAGACGAAGACTTCGATGAAGCGATAAATTATCTTATGACTCAGAAAGTTATAGGATTTGATACTGAGACCAAACCTTGTTTCAGTGCCAATGCACCACGCAATAAGATGGCACTTCTTCAGCTTTCAGGCCAGGATAAGGCCTATCTCTTTCGTCTGAATGCCATAGGACTTCCGCGCGAAGTGACCAAAATCCTCTCTGACCCCAAAATCATAAAAGTCGGTGCTGCCGTCCGTGATGACATAAGAGGCTTGATGGGTTATACCAAATTTACTCCCAAAGGATTTGTCGACCTTCAAATGATAGCTGAGTCTTTTGGTATCAAAGAGAAAAGTGTCAAGAAATTGTCCGCCATCATCATGAATAAGAAAGTGTCCAAGGCACAGCAGCTTTCAAATTGGGAAGCACAGTCGCTTTCCGGAGCTCAACTTAAATATGCAGCTATCGATGCCTGGATATGCCGTGAGATGTACATCAAATTAATTGACAATCAGCGATAGTGAAAAGGATTATCATCAAGAAGGGGAGAGAAGAGTCTCTGCTCCGTTTTCATCCGTGGATCTTCTCAGGGGCCATAGATTCAGTAGAAGGTGACCTCAGGGAAGGTGATGTAGTGGAGGTGGTTTCGCGTGACAAATCTTTTTTGGCTTTCGGACATTATCAGGTCGGTTCCATCGCGGTGCGTGTCCTTTCATTTGACAGGTCATTTATTCCTGACCATGACTCATTCGGGGAAGATTTCTGGATAGACAGAATATCAGCCGCGTTGGCTATGAGAAGG
Source organism: uncultured Muribaculaceae bacterium (assembly GCA_964388595.1). Lineage (GTDB taxonomy): Bacteria > Bacteroidota > Bacteroidia > Bacteroidales > UBA932 > CAYMAX01. The sequence goes on along the minus strand of CAYMAX010000045.1, from coordinate 4,326 downwards.
TCACTTGGTCTTGGCAATCAAGATACAGATTCTTACAGGCTGGTGCACGGAGAGGGTGATGGTCTCAGTGGCTTGATTATCGATTATTATGCAGGAGTAGCTGTGCTGCAAGCCCATTCTGTCGGGATGTTTCGTTCCAAAGAACTGATTACCGATGCACTCAAAAAATGTTATGGTCCGCAGCTTCTCTCAGTCTATGACAAAAGTGAAGGAACTGCCCCTTTCAAAGCGGGATTGGACCTCAATAATAAATATCTTTTTTCCTCTATTCCGAATGATGAATGTGTGATTACTGAGCACGGACACAAGTTTATGGTCAACTGGAAGGAGGGACAGAAAACCGGTTTCTTTCTCGACCAGAGAGAAAACAGATATCTTGTCGAGCAATATGCCTCAGGCCGTAAAGTATTGAATCTGTTCTGTTATACGGGTGGATTTTCGGTTTATTCTCTGGCTGCCGGAGCGGAAAGTGTCGTTTCGGTAGATTCTTCCAAAGTAGCATTGGATGCTCTCGAGAAGAATATCGACCTCAATTTCAGCAGAAATGAGATTCATCATACATCTGTATGTACCGATGCCATAGATTATCTGAAGAATGTATCACCCGGTGAGTTCGACCTTATGATAGTCGACCCTCCCGCTTTTGCCAAACACAGAGGCGCCCTATCACAAGCGTTGAGAGCCTATCGCCGTCTAAATGAATATGCTATCGATAAAGTGGCTCCCAAAGGGCTGATATTTACTTATAGTTGTTCGCAAGTGGTGGATAAACAGGCATTTGCCCTTGCTGTCTTTTCTGCTGCCGCCCAGACTCGACGCAAAGTGAAAATACTCTCCCGTCTCACTCAGCCCGCTGACCATCCTATCAATATCTACCATCCGGAAGGGGAGTATTTGAAGGGATTGCTGCTCTACGTAGAATAATATTATGATGGATTTTCAAGCAAAAGCAATATCCAAAAAAGATAAATATCTTGAGGTCATTGATCACCTCACTCTTTTTTTGTCTCCGCAAGATGAATTCATCTCTACTCTTGCCAATGTAAGTGCCATCATCAAAGAAGCTTTTGATTTTTGGTGGGTTGGTTTCTATATTGTAAAAGACTCCAATTCGATGTATTTGGGTCCATTTCAAGGTCCTGCTGCCTGTAGCGCAATATCTTATGGCAAAGGGGTGTGCGGTACAGCATGGAAGGAACGACACACTTTGGTGGTCCCTGATGTACATAAATTTCCAGGTCATATTGCCTGCAGTTCCCAATCTCTTTCTGAGATAGTAGTTCCTCTTTTGAGCGAGGATGGCAACGTCATAGGGGTGTTGGATATCGATAGTCGGGAGCTCAATACCTTCGACTCTACTGACTCTGCCTATTTGGAAGAGTTGGCAAAATTGATTTGCAAAACGGCAAAATAGTGCTACCTTTGCACCCCTAACACAAAGGTGCCCTGGCCGAGTGGTTAGGCAACGGTCTGCAAAACCGTGTACAGCAGTCCGATTCTGCTGGGCACCTCACAAAAAAACACCGATCAAGTATTTGACCGGTGTTTTTATATTTATGAAAAGTGTTCTAAAGTTCTTCAAAATTTACATCAGAGAAGTTGTTGGAATCTGATGGGGTAGAAGATGGTTCGTGAGTCTCGGAAGGAGCATCGTAAGCCTGAGGTACTCTCTCTACAACAGGACACTTATCTTTAATGAATGCTACCACTTCTTCAAGTCCCTGGGTAAATTTGTCGAAGTCTTCTTTGTAAAGGAAGATTTTATGTTTATCATATACGAATCTGCCATCTTTCTCTATTCTACGCTTGCTCTCTGTGATAGTGAGGTAGTAATCATTACCTTTAGTAGCTTTGACATCAAAGAAATACGTTCTCTTTCCCGCTCTTACCGGCTTCGAATACACATCATCTCCATTACGCTCTTGCGCTCCTGCATTGTCAATATCTTCCGAATACATAATTATTTTTTTAAAATTCTTCACAAAGATAAGATATTTTTCTTGCGCAGAAACTTTATATTTGCAAATAATTAAGAAAATGCAATATGCTCAATCGTCGTTTGATAAGGATAAAAGTTTTTAAAATTCTTTACAGTTCTGTCTCCTGCGGAGCAGATTCTCTTCAGAAAGCTGAAAAAGAACTTCTCTTTTCTTGTGAGAAAACTCTTCATCTCTATTATTTCATTTTGAATCTTTCAATAGCACTTGCCAACACTGCCCGGGCGAAAATCGAGCTTGGATTGAAGAAATTTCATCCCTCCCCAGAAGAGAGTCATCCCAATCGTAAATTTGCAGATAACTTATTCTCTCAAAGAATGATGGAGGATAAATCTTTTAATGATTTCTGCGAAAAAAATGCTTTGATGTGGAATGGGGATTTTAATATTTTCGTAAGGAAACTTTTCGCGCACATATCTCAGCAGGAATATTTCATAAATTATATGAATTCCAATGAATCATCATTGGAAGAGGATTGCAAACTTTTTAAAAATATTTACGAAGAAGAATTTGAAGATAATGACGACCTTGAGTCTATCCTTGAAGATAGTTCTATTTATTGGATGGATGATTTGAATTTCGTGCTCAATGTGATTCTGAGAAATATAGACAATCTCATCAGTAATGGGAGGATGATAACCCCATCGGTGTTTATGAAGAAGGACGACGAAGAGTTTGCCGTCAAGCTACTTGATGCTTCTCTCTCCAATTATGCACATTATATGGATATAATTTCGAGCAATGTTTCCAATTGGGATTCTGACAGACTGGTGGCGACAGATTTGATATTGATAGAGCAGGGAGTGGCAGAAGCTGTGAAATTTCACAATATCCCTGTTAAAGTCACTATCAATGAATATGTGGAGATATCTAAATTTTACAGCACTCCCAACAGCAAGGTCTTTGTGAATGGTCTTTTAGATACCATAATTCAAAAAATGGTATCGACAGGAGAGATAGTCAAAACCGGAAGAGGCTTGATAGATTCTTAATGATGTTTAATAATATTTTTTAATTACTTTTGTCAAAATTAATAACGTTTTAACATGAATTTACTCTATTTATTGCAGGCAGCGCCCGCAACTCCGGCCAAAGGTGGACTTGGTAATTATACTCTTCTCATTATGATGGTACTTCTCTTTGTGGTGATGTATTTCTTTATGATTCGCCCTCAGCAGAAGAAGCAGAAAGAGATGGTCAAATTTAGAGATTCACTGAAAAAGGGTGATAAGATAGTGACTGTTGGCGGCATCTATGGCGTGATAGCTGAGGTTAAAGATCAATTCCTTCTTGTCGAAGTGGACAATAATGTCAAAATACGCGTTGACAAATCTTCAGTAGTAAAGGACGCTACCGATATTCAGGCAGCTACAGGTAAGTAGTTTTCAGTATTATGGCGACAAACCTTGATAAGGGTAGAGTCGGATTGTTAAGAAGTGGTAGAGAGTGGCTTTTGCTGCTCTTATCATTTCTGGTGGCTATATTTATTTGGCTGATACACAATCTTTCTCTCTCATATCCTGTGTTTTTGCAATATAATGTTGAAGCCCTTTCCAATATCCCCGGTAGGGCACAAAGTTCCTTTTCAGATGATATTCTGATAATTAGAGCTACTACAGACGGCTTTAGTATTCTGCGACATCGGATGAAGTCAAAACCGATGCTTACTATCTCTGTAGATCCTAAACACTTTTACCTCGAAAGTCAGGATGCCGATATTTTCTATACGATTCCCGACGAGATAAAAGGGGAGATTATAGAGGCTGTAGGCAAAAGTGTCGATCTCGAATTTATTATGACCGACACACTTCATTTTGCCTTCCCCAGAGTATCAAGTAAAAAAGTTCCCGTATATCCCAATTATTCTGCTTCGTGCAAGAGTCAGTATATGCAGGTGGGACCTATAATGTTCAGACCCGATAGTGTCATAATTTATGGAGAGGAGAAGATTCTTGCCAAGATGGATTCTGTGCTTACCAAGAGTCTTTCCCTAAATCAAATAGATAGACCGGCGCAGGGTTTGGTGGATTTAATCTCGCCAAGAGGTATCAAACTCTCAGAAAATAAAGTCTATTATTCTCTCGACGTACAGAGATATGTTGAAGAATCTGTCATATCCAAAGTGTCAGCGATAAATGTCCCAAAGGATAAGGAACTTATGCTTGTACCATCACAGGTCACCGTCACATTCAGAAGAGCTTATTCTTCGCAAGTACGCTACACCGGTGGTGATTTTGAGTTTATCGTGGATTTTGAAGATTTTCAGAAATCTATTGATGCCAAAATTATCCCCATTCCACATACCATCCCCGATGGAGTTTTCTCAGTC
>CAYMAX010000044.1:0-11430 GCA_964388595.1 uncultured Muribaculaceae bacterium | reverse complement strand
AAGAGACATTTGATTATCTCCTTTCCACAGACACCAAGTGGGATTTCGTTCAGATACAGCTCAACTACCTTGATTGGGATTTGGAAAAATCCGAAGATAGTTCAGTGAAAGCTCAATATTTATATGAAGAGCTTGCCAAACGCAACATTCCTGTGGTAATAATGGAACCTCTTAGAGGCGGTAGTCTGGCCAAGATTCCTGATTATCTCTCTTCAGAGCTCAAGAGCAGAAGGTCAAAAGATTCCATCGCTTCCTGGGCATTTCGTTTTGCAGGTTCACTCCCGGGAGTTTTGACTGTATTGAGCGGAATGACTTACATCGATCATCTAAAAGATAACCTTAGCACTTTCTCACCGCTTGAGCCTGTCACAGATTCTGAAAGAGCATTGCTTACTAATGTCTCTGAGCAGATATTAAAATATCCCACAGTACCATGCACAGGCTGCAGATATTGTATGCCCTGCCCGATGGGAGTCAATATCCCTCAGGTATTTGCACACTACAACAAATGTGTCAATGAGGGTAATGTGATTTCAGATAAAAAAGCCAAGAACTTTACCAAAGCAAGAAATGCCTATCTGCGCAGTTATGATGAGAGTGTCCCCAAAGAGGCGCAGGCAAGTCACTGCATATCTTGTGGTAAGTGCGTGTCACACTGTCCCCAAAGGATACGTATTCCCAAGGAGATGGCACGCATCAATCAACACATTGCCGATATTCAGTAATTATTTTTCTGCAAGAAATTTTTCTGCATCCATGGCTGCTCTGCAGCCGGAGGCTGCAGCATTGATGGCTTGTCGATAAGTGGGGTCCTGCACATCTCCTGCTGCAAATATGCCTTTGATATTGGTTGAGGTTCCCTTTCCTTCAGTGATGATGTAACCTTCAGGATTGGTGGTGATATATTTATTGAAAATATCTGAATTGGGATGATGACCAATGGCGAGGAAAAAACCATCCACTTTGATTTCGAATTTTTCTCCATTATTGCGGCGTAGTCGCACTCCTGTGACACCCATGTCATCACCGAGTATCTCGTCAGTCTGTGTCTCCCAGAGAACTTCGATGTTGGTGGTCTCTTTCACACGCTCCTGCATGGCTTGAGAAGCGCGGAACACATTTCTTCTCACTATCATATAGACCTTATGGCAAAGTCCTGCAAGATAGGTCGCTTCTTCACATGCTGTGTCACCTCCACCTACCACGGCAACATCTTTTTTTCTATAAAAAAATCCATCACAAGTGGCGCAGGCGGAGACCCCCTGACCTTTGAACTTCTCTTCAGAAGGGATTCCGAGATAACGGGCGGTGGCTCCGGTGGCAATGATGACTGCATCTGCCTCGACCCACTTCTCCTCATCTATTTCCACTTTAAATGGACGTTTGGAAAAATCGACTTTGGAGGCAATACCGAAGCGAATTTCTGCGCCAAATCTTTTGGCCTGGGATTGGAAATCATCCATCATCTGTTGTCCGTTCACACCCTGAGGATACCCGGGGAAATTATCTATTTCTGTAGTCTGAGTGAGTTGCCCTCCGGGCTGAATACCTTCATACACTACTACTTGCAGATTGGCGCGACATCCATAGATGGCGGCGGTATAACCGGCAGGTCCGCTGCCTAAGATTAACAATTGAATATGTTCCATATATCTCGATTCGATTATCAGACAAAGATACTACAAGTATAATTCAAGACAGAATTTTTATTAGATTTGTGGATTAAAATTATCGACTATGAAGAAAACAATTTGGATTATTGTAGTTGTAGTATTACTTGGATTGGCCGGTTTTTGCTATTTCAAATTCTTTTTTGTCTTTGGCGAAGGGGTCAAATCCGGGACACTCAATTTCGTCGTGTATAAAGGGATGATATGGAAGACTTATGAAGGGAAGTTAATACAGTCGGGAATCAAAGGAACTCAAGGCAGCATGCAGTCTTATGATTTCGAATTTTCCATTTCCAATGAGGCTGTGGCCAAAGAGCTTATGCTACAGGGTGGCAAAAGTGTAGAGCTTCATTACAAAGAATATTTCGGTCGTCTCCCATGGAGGGGCAACACCAAATATTTAGTCGATTCGATAATATATGTCAGAGACAATCCCGACATCATAGAGGGAGATATTCCTCCCACATCCGACCCCTCAAAAATCTCTCTTTGAGAGAAAGTGCCCGAAACAGGACTCGAACCTGCACAGTCTTGCGACCACTAGTCCCTGAAACTAGCGTGTCTACCAATTTCACCATTCGGGCTTTGGAGTTTCAGGACTGCAAAAGTAAGACTTTTTCCTAAAAAAAAGCTATCTTCGTAAATCTATTTTAATATTTTCAATTATGAATAAACATATTGCGTCTATTCCGAAATATTTTATCCTTTTGCTGGCGCTCTTCTGCTATTCCACTATATCTTATGCAGAAGTGACCGAAGAGCAAAATAGTGTATCAGAATGGCAGAATCCACAGGTCAATCAAATCAATCGAGAGAAGATGGGTGCTACCATGTACTTTGAAAATCCACAAATCATCTCTTTGGAAGGGATTTGGAATTTTAACTGGGTAAGAAATGCCGACCAACGCCCCAAAGATTATTATTTGGAGAGTTATGATGACAAATCATGGGGGAAAATGCCTGTCCCCGGTATGTGGGAGTTGAATGGTTATGGTGACCCTCTCTACCTGAACATCGGCTATGCATGGTCTTCTTTTTATCGCAACAGTCCCTCTATTGTCCCTGAGGAGAATAATCATGTCGGCACTTATAGAAAGCACATCAATATTCCGCAAGAGTGGATAGACACAGACAAAGATATATTCGTTTATTTCGGTTCTGTCACTTCCAACATTACCCTCTATGTCAATGGACAATATGTAGGGTATAGCGAAGACAGCAAACTCGAAGCTGTCTTTGACCTTACCCCATATCTCAAACCGGGGGACAATCTGTTTGCCTTTCAAATCTTCCGCTGGTGTGATGGTACCTATCTGGAAGATCAGGACTTTTGGAGATTTTGTGGCATTGCCAGAGACAATTATCTCTATGTCAGAAGTAAACAAAGGGTCGAAACCATCGAGGTAAACACCATGCTTGATGCCTCTATGAGCAATGCAGGGATTAATATCAAGGGAGATGTTACTCCGGGAGTGAAGGAGGTAATGCTGAGTCTGTCAGATAATAACGGCAAAGAGATAGCCAAGACTTCCGCCAAGATGGATGGCTCGACATTTTCCGCCAAGATGAGCATACGCAATGTCCACAAGTGGAGTGCAGAGACACCCTATCTTTATAAAATGAAAATCACTGCATTATCAGACCGGGACAAGAGTGAAGTAAGCAGTATCAACATCGGTGTCAGAAAAGTCGAGATCAAAAATTCTCAACTTCTGGTCAATGGCCAACCTATTCTTATCAAAGGGACTGATAGACACGAGATGAGTGCTGCTGGTGGATATTGCGTCACCGAAGAGGAGATGATGCGTGATATTAAAATAATGAAGAGTCTCAATATCAATGCAGTGCGTACATCTCATTATCCCAATTCCACCCACTGGCTCGATTTGTGCGACCGTTATGGCATCTATGTGATAGACGAGGCAAATGTCGAATCTCACGGGATGGGTTATCGAGAGAAGACTCTTGCCAAGTCTGCAGAATACAGGCAGGCTCATCTGGAGCGCAACCAGCGGATGGTAATGAGAGATTTCAATCATCCCTCTATTATCATTTGGAGTATGGGCAATGAAGCGGGACACGGAGACAATTTTATCGCTTGCTACGAATGGATAAAGCAGTATGACCCATCGCGCCCCATTCATTATGAAAGAGCCATTGATTACCGCAACCCCAACAATACTCAATATTCTGACATATTCTGTCCGATGTATTACGATCCCGATGACTGCGAGAAATATGCTGCCAACAATCCTTCCAAGCCCCTCATTCAATGTGAATATTCCCACTCAATGGGCAATTCCATGGGGGGATTCAAAGAATATTGGGATTTGATTAGAAAATATCCTGCTTATCAGGGAGGCTTTATTTGGGATTTTGCAGACCAGGCTTTAGCAAGGATAGATGATAAAGGTACTACCACTTATACTTTCGGTGGGAGCTACAATAGATACGACCCCTCTGATGATAACTTCAACTGCAACGGATTTGTGGCAGCAGACAGGTCATTGCATCCTACTGCTCAGGAGGTTAAATATCAACAGCGTTCCATCATCACCACTGCAAAAGATCTTTCCAAAGGAATTGTAGAGCTCTACAATGAAAATTTCTTTACCGACCTCTCCAACTATCTTATGCATTGGGAACTTGTGGCAGATAATTGCACTATTCAAAATGGCGTTATTCAGACACTCAAAGTGGAGCCCAATAAAAGAGCAGAAGTGACCATACCTTATGTTAATGCTCTCAACAAAGTGGCTCAGGCCGGGGAAGTGGTACTCAATCTCTATTACTCTCTCAAATCTCAGGATGGCATTTTAGATGCAGGTACCATACTTGCCTACGATCAGTTGATTGTCAGGCAGTATGATGCTAAAGGTATCTATGATGAAAAGTTGAAAGAATCATTCACTTCAGCCACCAAACCATCCATAAAAGAAGATTTCAATTTCTTTTATGTCTATTCCGACCTGTTCAGGGCAGAGTTCAATAAACATACCGGCTTTCTCGACCGTTTCGTATGTGAAGGCGTTGATTTGCTTCGCTCTCCGCTGAAGCCCAATTTTAACAGAGCCATTACCGACAACGATAATGGTGCCCGTCTTCAAAATCAATATTCAGAATGGCGTAATACCTCGCTCAAACTCAATGCCATTGAGTTGAAAGAAACTGACAACGAAGTGGTGCTGCATTCATCTTTCGATTTGCTTCCCATGGGAGCCAAGATTCAAATCTCCTACACCATCAATCAAAAGGGAGAGATAGCAGTCACACAGACGATGATACCGGGTGAGAGAAAAGATGTCAGCGATATGTTCAGATATGGTATGACCTTCTCTATGCCGGCAAGATTTCAAAAAGTGGAATATTATGGTTACGGCCCTTATGAAAATTATATTGACAGATGTTCTTCTTCGATGATCGGCAGATATGTATCGGATGTAAAAGATATGTATCAATATGATTATGTCCGCACTCAGGAATCAGGCACCCGCACAGGGCTACGCTCATGGAAAGTGATGGATGACAGGGGTTTGGGTCTTGAGCTTATCTCTGACAATCCATTTTCTGCTTCTGCTCTCAATTATGATATTAAAGACTTGGATATAGAGTCACCTTCCTATGTGAAGTATCCATCTATGCTCGAAGGTTATGACGGGGGTTCACACTTGCTTCCTGTCTATATCAATGTCGATTATAAACAGATGGGAGTAGGGGGAATAGACAGTTGGGGTGCCATAGCACTGCCAGAGTATCGTATCCCTTATGAAGGATATACCTTCAACTTTATGATCAGGCTACTTAATCTTGTCGATCTGTTCTGAGGTATTGATAATATAGCCTTGTGAGACATAGACGAGATGTCCGAAAGTATCTGCTACGACGATGATAGGAAGAGTTGTGGCAGATATTTTTAATTGGGAAGTAATCTTTTCTCTGATAGAATTTTTACCTCCGACATTATCAATTCCCAAATATACTCCTTCAGGTTGTGGGGGGAGAGTAAGAGAGAGGAACTTTTTATATTCATAGGTATTTGAAAAAAGGACAATAACCGGCTTCTTGGGCTTTCTTGTAAACAAACTACGAATAGCGTGTTGACTTGGTTCGTCATTGTTAACGAAGGCAAGAATATAGTACCCACGATCAGTGCAGGAAATGATGGAAGAGGTAGAAAATCCTTTCTTGGTAATCAAAGAAAATTGGTCTTCTGCATCCAAAGACCCGATAACTCTAAATCTGTTATCATCTCTTCTCAATACCAATGGCACTTCTGTATATTCTCCCTGCGTGATGGTAAATGTGCTGAAATATGCAAGTACATCTCCATTGGCCAGTCGAACTCCTGTGCTGATAGCATAATACCCGCAGTCAAGAGTGATGGGAGAGGAGAAAGTGCTTTGATATGAAGTAGTGCCTTCGTATCCCTCTTTGTCTCTGAAGTAGAGTGTATTTATGTCGTCGTTTTCTATTTTGGCAATGGTAAAATGAACATCGTATTGGGGGTCATCTATATAATCTCTTTCATTGTAGGTAAGCATAAGATTTCCTTTGGAAGGAGTATAGTCTGAAATATCTGAATTCTCTTCCCAGGTAACATCGTTCCATGTATTATGGTCATAATACTGCAACTTACCGCTGATTTCCTCTAAACGGGCGGGGATATTGGCACTTCTGCAGAGAGCTACGAAAAGAATATTCCTCGAATGGCTGTCAGTAGCTCCCAATTTATAGGCACCTATTGGTGACATAGGTATATTTTGAGGATTATATCTGTCAAGAATTTTAATATTGCGACAAAAAGCAGTAATGTCATTAATGGTATTCAGCCCTGTATTCATGAAAAACCCTCTGTAAGGAGTAAGTAATTCATCGGCAATACGTGGATTGAGGACATATTGCGTACGAATGCTGTTGACAGGCTTGATATCAAAGTGGTTGATGTGGTCCAATAGTATGTCGGCAGGTGTATCCCTTAAGTCTTTCTCACTGATAAGGTCGAGAAGATCAAGCCCTGTGGCATAAATATCGGGATTAAGACTTGAAATATATTTCGATATTTCTTCCCAATTGCCACGGGCAGATTGAAGATATTTGAAAATGCGACGGGTACTTGAAAGATAACCGATATTTCTGGCATCATTGATAGTCGCAAAAGATGAAGTATATGCGGTCCTAATGGAGTCTTCACGAGCAAGGCGAAGATTATTTATCGCTACTTCCTTTTTAGTGAGGACTACTTCTTTTGCCTCTCCTACAGGGGGAATAACATCAATATTTTTAGTAAATGGCTCTCCGATGGAATGTTCGAGGAATATGGTGATGTCAGAGCCATCTTTACCAACCGACACTTTGCGAAATCCCCATTTTTTATCTTTGGTAGCAGAGACAAAGATATCTCCGAGTGCAAATGTCGCTGACACTTTGCCCATAGAATTGGTGCGCAAGGAGATAGCATTGTACAATTCGGCATAGTTAAATATTCTGAAATCAACTTTTGCGTCCTTTACTCTTCTCCCTTCGTCGTCTTTAATGGTGATGGTGATAGTCTGGGTGGGAGCATAGTTGAAAGTGATATTAATCTCAGTATAGCAATCGGTTGAATGGATAATGTCCTCCTTCCCCGAATACTTTCCGAATACTTTGGTGTGCATCAGCAATGCCCGTTTGGCTGTAGAACTAAACCATGCGACATCAAGTTTGGGAGCGGGTTCACAAGCTCCAAGATAGTGCCATTTGCCATCTACCCAAGCCTCTACCCAAGCATGATTGTCATCAGTATGTGCCCAGCGGGGAGTATAAACCTGGCGGGCAGGAATACCCACTGCCCTCAATGCATTCACTGTAAACACCGACTCCTCTCCGCATCTTCCGTATGCAGTCTTCATCGTGGCAAGTGGGGAAGAAGTGCGGGCATCAGATGGAGTGTATATGACTTTTTCGTGACAGAAATGATTGACCTCCAACACAGCATCGTACATAGAAAGTCCCTTCACGCGGTCTTTCAACTCTGAATAGAGAACCTCTCTGGCATTATCAAGATTTTCATTATTTACCCTCAATGGCAGCACGAAATGCTTGAAAATCTTTTTAGGAACAGATTTTCCCCACGGCATCTCCTCTCTGGCAGTGAACGTAGTACAAACGCTGTTCAGATAGAGCGAATAATCATAATCGACCATATCCGAGAGAGGCATGTATGTGTAAAGGAAACTGAGAGCTTCCCTTTCCTCTTTATTTGCACATTGTTCTAGAGTACTATCGATGTCAAAACGGCCATTTAGCAGAGCGATCTTCTCATCAAGAGCATTGGAGCAGGAGCAAAATAATAAAATACCTATAAAAAATGAGCAGAGCTTTTTCATGTTTCTAATTAAAGAACGATTATTTAGGGTTAGTCACTTCATCTGTGATAATGGTTTGGAGATCTTCGGTGGAATATAGGAAACTGTCAAGAACTCCATTAGTGCCGAGAATATAGATTAATAAAGCAATTATGGTCAGTACTACCAAAATAATAAGAATGGTAATCCATGCTTTGTGTTTAGTCTTTTTCCTCTTGGCGTCCGATGGAATCACTTGTTTGGTAGATTTACTGACAGGCTCAAAAGAGGGAGAGAGATCTTTTTTGGAAGGTGTAGCAGTATTTATCTTCTCACTCTTAGCATCTCCTTTGGCAACATTACTCGCGACTTCTTGTGCTACTGCCTGATTCTCTGCTTCATCTGCCTGCTCTTTCTTCTTTAACTCTTCATTTTTCTTATACTCATCCATATATTTGCGATCCTCTTCCGCCTCTTCGGGAGAAGCGAGGTCCTCCATCAAGTCTGTGAGGTCATTATCTGAGATCGATTCGCTGTCAACTTCTTGAGCTTCTTTTTTCTTTTTACCGCCGCCACCTGTCAGGTCAAGTACTTTTAGAGAGATAGGTTCAAGCCCGAATGCATTGGCATAGATATCCAAGCCTTTCTCGGCAACGAAATAGATATTGCCCTCTTTAGTGGAGCGCATCTTTCCGAATCCAGGTAATTCTATACTCTTTCTGACATTCAAGTCAAGCCTGAATTTCTCGAAAAATTCATTTAGCTCAGCTTTTATAGAATCTCTTTCGACATTCATTTTCTCTGCATAATACTTCTCCACCAATTCATCGTTCCATAGTTCGGTACATCTGAAGAAAATACGTCTGAATGGAGGACTGATAGTTTTTCCGTCTTCGGAAAAATGTGCCGGAGCTATGTCTGCAATGAAACTTCCCATTCCGGGGAGAGATACTCTGTCATTATCGAGAATCAATTCCTTAAGCAGTTGAGAAAGTAGGTTTACATCCATATTATATATGCCGATAACAATCTGTTTGGTATATTAAATACAAAGTTAATTTTTTTAGTTAATTATTTTGCACAATAAGAAAATTAATAATACTTTTGCTGTCCCAAAACGGGAAAAACAGTCCTCTTTAGCTCAGTTGGTTAGAGCACCTGACTGTTAATCAGGGGGTCCAAGGTTCAAGTCCTTGAAGAGGAGCAACAAAAAAGCACTTGCCATCGCAAGTGCTTTTTTTATAAATTATTATTCTATCCGATAGTAGAACCATTAGATAAAACCTCCAGCGGAGATATTATTCTCATATTTCCATTTTCTTCTTTAGCCATAAGAATCATCCCCTTAGACTCTATGCCACGAATGGTACGGGGGGCGAGATTGGCTAAAATGCATATCTGCTTTCCTATCATCTGCTCAGGAGTGTAATATGCAGCTATACCTGACACTATTGTGCGCACATCTAAACCTGTATCTATCTTGAGCTTCAGAAGTTTGTCTGTTTTGGGAACCCTTTCAGCTTCCAAAACTGTGGCGGTACGGATATCCATCTTCTCAAAATCGTCAAATGAGCATTGCTCTTTGGAAGGGGCTACCTTAATGGAAGATTCTGCCGACAATTTCTCGGCATTGCTCTTTTTGGTGGCCTCGAGTTTGGCAAGTTGAGCCTCTATCACATCATCTTCAACTTTGGAAAAGAGCAGCTGAGGCTTGTCTATCTGATGTCCTTCTTTCAATAAATTTTCTGAGCCAAGGTCATCCCAAGAGAGTTTTTCAGGCAAATTGAGCATCTTGCGAAGCTTCTCTGTGGAAAAAGGAATAAAAGGAGCAAAGGCGATACTGAGGTCTGCACATATTTTGAGTGCGACATTGAGAATCGAAGCTGTACGCTCAAGGTCTGTTTTGGCGACACTCCATGGCTCTGTCTCTGTCAGGTATTTGTTGCCGAGTCGGGCGAGATTCATCGCCTCTTTCAGGGCATCACGGAATCTGTAATTTTCGAGATTGTTTTCGATAGCACTCTTGATGAGCGGAATCTGTGCCAGAGTGTCTGAATCAATCTGTGCAGGTTTGAGATCGGAAGGCATTTTGCCCTCGAAATATTTATTGGTGAGCACCATAGCCCTGTTTACGAAATTACCGAAGATGGCTACGAGTTCAGAATTGTTGCGCGTCTGGAAATCTTTCCATGTAAAATCGTTGTCTTTGGTCTCGGGAGCATTGGCGCAGAGGACATATCTGAGCACATCCTGCTGTCCGGGGAATTCCTTAAGATATTCATGAAGCCACACTGCCCAGTTGCGGGAAGTGGAGATCTTGTCCCCTTCCAGATTTAAAAATTCGTTGGCAGGTACATTGTCAGGCAGAATGTATCCATCGCCATAAGCTTTCAGCATAGAGGGGAATACGATGCAATGGAATACGATATTGTCTTTACCGATGAAATGAACCATTTTGGTATCGGGACTTTTCCACCATTTCTCCCAGTCATTGGGAAGAAGCTCCACTGTATTGGAAATATAGCCGATAGGTGCATCGAACCATACATAGAGCACTTTTCCCTCTGCACCCTCCAAAGGAACCGGAACACCCCAATCAAGGTCACGGCTCACTGCACGTGGCTGAAGTCCGAGGTCGAGCCACGATTTGCACTGTCCGTATACATTGGCTTTCCACTCTTTATGGTCTTTCAAAATCCACTCTTTAAGCCATGGCTCATATTGGTTCAGAGGCAGATACCAGTGCTTCGTCTTTTTCTTGACAGGAGCATTGCCACTTAGTCGGGAATGAGGGTTGATGAGTTCATCGGGACTGAGAGTGCTTCCGCATTTCTCACACTGATCTCCGTAAGCTCCTTCCGCCCCACAATGAGGGCAGGTGCCTACGATATATCTGTCAGCAAGAAATTGCCCGGCCTCTTCGTCATAATATTGTTCGGTCTCCTTCTCGATGAATTTACCATCATCATAAAGTTTCTTGAAAAAAGCAGAAGATACTTTATGGTGTGTCTTGGAACTTGTACGTGAATAGATGTCGAAACTTATTCCCAATTCCTGAAAGGAGTCCTTTATAATCTTGTGATATTTGTCCACTATGTCCTGGGGAGAACAGCCCAGTTCCCTTGCTTTGATGGTAATGGGAACTCCGTGTTCATCTGAGCCTCCTATGAAAAGGACATCCCTTCCCCGCATTCGCAGATATCTCACATAGATATCGGCAGGAATGTAGACACCGGCCAGATGACCAATATGTACGGGACCATTGGCGTAAGGCAGTGCGGAAGTGATGAGGTAACGTTTGATTGATTTCATAGTGATGCTGTTTTAAATAAGTTGCAAAGTTAGAATTTTTTCTCTAAAATTGCAGATTGAAATGGGGATTTAGCTCAGTTGGCTAGAGCGTTTGACTGGCAGTCAAGAGGTCAGGGGTTCGACTC
>CAYMAX010000043.1:0-11490 GCA_964388595.1 uncultured Muribaculaceae bacterium | reverse complement strand
AAGAGAAGCTATTAAAAATGACAAAGACAAACTTGTAAGGATGCCTGATGATACAGTGATATATTTCGTTGACCCTGCTACTTTTGTTGCACCGTGGATTGCTGATTCTGCAGTGTGTGCTATAGGTAAAGGAGCCAATATACGCCTGACTGTCACACAATCAACAGGGAGAGTAGTTTCATACGACCTTGAGTATGATTTAACTTGGAAAATTTCCAAAGATACTGTTGTTCTGGCTTCCTTTGCTGAGGCTCCTGCTTTTGGTGCTATAGTTGATTATGAGATCGCTGAAGGCTCACTTCTTGATAAATTCGGCAACCCGAATAATGCATTTATAGCTGAAGGCAACTATGGAAGGTCCTATGGTCTTACCGTAGCTGACATCGTCGGCACATATGCCTTCTCCGGCAATTCGGGTTATGATGGTCCAACAACTGAGACTGGAATTGTCATAAAGCAACATAAAAAATATAAGGATAGCGTCGAAGTTTTCTTTATGGGAATAACCAATCCGGGTGCGAAGCAATTTGAGCTTTATTATTCAACTTCATGGGTAGTTGCTGATTCAGTTGTAGCCTTTGTTGATGGAGTCAGCGGTGTATTGTCCATGCCTACCTGGTTAGCCCCACTCGCAACTTGTGTAATAGGAACTTCAACATATGCTTTTTATCTTATTGAGCCCTCTGTTAATGGAGATTTTGTCATATTTGATTTCCACGAACCAGGTAAATTTTCAATTGCCGCTAATAATATGCTAGGATATTATGTTGTGAATGAGACGAGAGGGACAGGCGTAGGGTATGCAGATTATTATACTTCGGGAGCATTTACTAAAACAGGCCCGGTTCCTACCGCTACATCGGTTAGTGTCCCTTTCAAATCAGGTTATAATTTTCATTCTATCAAACCCTCAGAAAAGGTTCCTTTTAAAGCTAATAGATAGTCAGAATAATCTTTCTAATACTTATTAGTTAATTAATATTTAGGGCATCCCGTAAGAGATGCCCTTTTTTTTATCTTTTTGTGTGAGATGGTCGTATGGAAAAGCGCCATCCTGCGAACCAGATATTCGCCAACTATATATTTTCGAACCAGATATTTTCGAACTAGATATTTTCCGATATCAAGGCCGTTATTCGCTTATCGCTTATTCTCAGTACTTTACCACCTTTTATGGACCGAAAATCGGTCTATGAAAGGTCATAAAACCCTGAGGGATAGATGTTTGCGGAAAACGCCACAATATTGTGTGCGGGTGGTTGAGAAACGATAGTTTGCATAAAATAACAGCATTCTGTATGTGGATAGGTAAGACAGGGTTGTATAACCAAGATGCCACCTGCATATGTAGAATAAGTCGATTCAATGAGAATAGAATATCGTGATGTAATGGCAAGATGCCACCTACATATGACGGAGAAGGGCTTCGGCGAATTTCTGGTCTATGTGAAGGAATTTGGCTATGTGGGATGTACTTGCGTGTGCCTTATCAGACAGAACGTATGCCAAACGCCTTAAATCCTCCTCAGAGGTGTGCTGGAAATTAAAGCCGGACGTGCCCCCATATCCCATTTGGGATGTAATGGACACCATTTTGGCAAATACAATGTCGGAATCAGAATCCCAATCCTCCTTTATTTCATATTCAGTCCCGGTATTGAAGTTGAAGGCCATAATCATCTTCTCGTATGAACCATAGTAACCCACTGCTTCTCTAAAATCAATAGCAGAATAGGATGTTATGATTAAATCTATTAACTGACTCTTTTCATCTTCGCTTAGATTTTCGAACAGTCTTTTCTGTAAGGTATAGTTGAGAAAGATGCCCCTTTGGGCCAAAGAACGCACCATCGTAACGGACTTTCTCATTACAGCCGTAGCATTACTGATAACTAACGGTTTGGAAAATGGATTCCTATTGCAGGCATATGCCCAGAAACCCCACTGATATTTCTCCGGCTTTCGACATAAGTGTTTCAACACCGGATTATTTGCTAAATAGGACAATGAGGTCATTATCTTCTTGGTCCCAACTTTCGAAGCACTTCCGAAATTTCTCCTGAAGAGAGAGCCTTTCCTTCCCTTATTTCTATTATACGCTTTTACAAAAGAAATCGTATATGCCCTGACGAACATAGAAAGTTCTTTTTTATAGGAACATCGCACTAATATGTGTATATGATTAATCATAAGGCACAGACCGACTACCTTGATTTTCATCTTCTTAGCGACTGTGCAGAATATGGTGTAGAAAAGCAAGAAATCCTCTATGTTATAGAAAATAACGCCTCCAAATGGTGTGTTCTGGTAAATGTGCTGAACAGCACTTGCTTTGAAAATTCGTTCCGAACCCTTCATATCTCCCTCCCTAAAATTTATCTTCCAACACAAAGATAAACAAAAATCCATACCCTCTATTTTCAGTTTTTATTTATATCGCTTATCTTCTCATACAAAGACAAACCTCTTCTCATACTATGATAAACCTCTTTCTTGCATCATGGCCGTTATTCGTTTATCGCTTATTCTCAGCACTTTACCACCTTTCATGGACCGAAAATCGGTCTATGAAAAGTCATAAAACCCTGAGGGATAGATGTTTGCGAAAAACGCTCCCCTGCAGTCTAGAAACATTAAGAGCGCCTTGAAAAAGACGCTCTTTTTTGGTGTATAGGAGAATGCTTTAGTTGAATTCTCTGGTCGAGTTATCAGAACCCCCAGCCAACAGAGACGGAGAATGTGTTTTTAAGAGGGGAGGAAGCGGTAACTGCTATCAGGTAGGCAGCATTGAGAGATATTCCGAAGAATTTGGCACCTAATCCCACTGATACATAAGGGGGGATTGTCTTATCGGGGTTGCCGTAATGAAAACCTACTCGTGCTGATACAAGTTCGTTGTACATATATTCTGCTCCGAACTCTCCGAAGAATGCTGTATTGTGGAAAGTCATACCTCCCTGCAGGTTGGCAGTAATCTTATGAATATCAGAGAAAGTCTGGGATGTCCCCACGCCGATTTTGAGGTTGGCGGGAAGAGAGTATGAAGATGCACCTCCATAGTTGATTTTGGAACCTATGTTGGAGGCAGTGACACCGATATTCATAAATTTAAGATGAACCATGGCTCCGAAGTCAGCGGAGACGGCATTTGCTTTCTTTGGACCGCCCATATCTGACATCACATAGTGAACGTTGGCAGAGGCAGAGAGGATGGGGAGTATCTTGAAAGCCAATCCGATACCTGCTGACATCTCTTTGGGAGAAAAAGTCCCTGTGATGTTGCCGTTGGCATCAGATATGTCGTAGGGCTTGTGTGTATAGTACTTGACTCCTGCGGTGATGCTCATAAACTTGGCTACTCTTCCGTAGCCGGCCACTGAGATGACATTATTGCCAGATATAGAAGGCTGCCACATGCCGTAGGATGCAGCTATGTCCATCTTTTGGTCGGAGAAAAGGGTGGAGCTGCTGTTGTTCCATATAGAGAATGCGTTGGCATACATCACTGTACCGGTATTGGCCATACCCATAACATGGGCATCGGGATTGACATCGAGAAATGGAACTGACTGTGCACTCAAGGCTCCGTGAAAGAGAAGAAGTGGAGTGCAGAAGATGATGAGATATAATGTTTTCTTTATCATAATTTGACAATATTACGTTTGATTACTTTCTCCGATGTGGTGACTACCACACTGTATGCACCTCCATTGAGTGTCGACATATCTACCTTAGCTGGGGAGAAGGGAGATATAGTGATATCTTCTCCATATACCTTCGCTCCGGAATTGTTGAATACAGAAAGATTGACATCTGAGACAGCACCCATACGGACATAAAGGGTATCAAGCACAGGATTGGGGTAGATATCTATCTCCTGTTCGGGATTGCGGACAAGTATCATAAATGTAGAGGAACAACTCTTACCCATGGCATCTACAGCTTCTACTATCACTGTGGTAATGCCATATTTGATAGCTGTAATGTATATGAGATTGCCTTTTTGATTGAGATTGGCTACAGAGAGGTCGGAGGTGGTGTTGTATGTCAAAGTCTCTCCGTCTTCATCTCCGAAATATTCGTCCATGTTGAGAGTAAGTGTCTCTCCTGAAGCTCCGAACAGTACATTATCTATAGTATTCTTGACGTAAGGAG
Organism: uncultured Muribaculaceae bacterium; assembly: GCA_964388595.1. Lineage (GTDB taxonomy): Bacteria > Bacteroidota > Bacteroidia > Bacteroidales > UBA932 > CAYMAX01. The sequence continues at coordinate 7,335 of CAYMAX010000043.1, read as the reverse complement.
GCTGATTCTCGAGTATGGTGTAGCTGAGCAGTACACTGTCCGACAGAGCAAATGGAGAGGGGACGACATCTGTCACTTTTAGTTTAGTAGTGTAAGTGCCAGGTGTAGCCTTTGGTGCAGTGATAACGACCTGAATGGTGACTTCGGAGATGTTACGCACCGTATCGGAAGGATATTTTGGAGAGAGCACAGACGTGAACTTATGATAGTCAGGCTCTTCAATGTAGAAATTGAGGGTGCCGGTCTGATATTGTTTCAGAGTGATCGTCGTGCCGTTAACAGGATGAATGACGGGGGGATGATTGGAGCCTGTGGTCTTTTCGAATATGGTGGAGAGGGGAGATCTGTTGCCGGACATATCGTAGGCATCGGCTGCAATATAGTATTTGGTGTTGAAAGCAAGACCGGTAAGGACATCTTCGATGTAATCTCCCACATTGAGGTCTCCTACGAGATAGGATTTGGAATATACCAGTGAATCGGTAAGTTTGCTGAGAGGCTTGGTGCTGTAATAGATATTGATGCCTGTCGGCTTGCCGTCATCGCTGTCTGAAGGTATCGCGAGTTTGAAGAGGACAGTATTGGATACGACATCTACTGTGATGTCAGTAATCTTCTCAGGGGGATTGCCAGATGAGGCGATGATGGAAGTGTAGGCATTGATGAGTCCTGCACCCATCTGATAGTTGGGGTTGTAATCTGTGAGGCTTTTAGCATATTTTGAGAGTCTGTCAATAAGGGCGGCACGGGTAAATCCCGATTTGCCAAGATTGGCTACGACCAGGGCTGCTACTCCTGATACGTGGGGGCAAGCCATAGAGGTACCCTGCATCCAACCATATTTATCGCCGGGGAGAGTGCTCAATATCTGAGCACCCTTTTTGTAATCTCCACCGGGGGCAGAGATGTCTACCCATGAACCCCAATTGGAATAATAGGCTATTTTATAATCGGCTGCGATAGATGCTACTGCGTATGCTCCGGAGTATTCTCCGGGGTAACCAACATTTTTGGTATCGTTGCCTGCAGCAAATACCACTATGCCTCCTGCCATGGGACCAGTCTGATTGCCATTGGCATCCATACCTGCATAGGTATTGAAATAGTCGATGGCTGCTTTGTCTGAAGCGGGAGTGTATGTGCCGTTTTTATATCCCCAACTGTTTTGAGATATGACTGCACCATGGTCAGCTCCCCATTTGATGGCAGTAGCTCCGTCACCGCTTTCATCCCCCTGGAATATCTGGCAAGACATAAGAAGCACACCTTGAACACCGGTAGCAGAGTTGCCTCCGGCTATTCCGCATACCCCTGTGCCGTTGTTGTTGACGGCGGATATGGTACCAGCAACATGTGTCCCATGGTTATCTGCTGTTACCAATGGTCCACCGCTGACAAAGTTCCATCCGTACACTTTGTCTCCTGTCTGCTCAGGGTTGTGCCACATATTGTCTTTTAGGTCCTGGTGGGTGTAGTCTATACCTCCATCCACGACCGATACTATCACTTTGTTGTTGCCTGCAGGGAATTTTCTCCAGGCGGGAAAGACATTGACGTCGGCCCCACTCTTGGAATTGGCTGCGGAACCATCATTGTAGTAGTGCCATTGGCTACCGAGCATAGGGTCGTCGAAAGGAAGATTGGAAGATGCCTGTTGGCTGAGGGACATGGTATAGGCTGCTTGAGGGTCTACTATTTGGGCAGGTCCATTGTCGATAAGTACAGTACGGGGTCTGTATTCGACTTGAGTGACTCCATCTATGGTAGAGAGGTCATCATGAGCCTTTGTGAATGCGATATCGGGGTCGAAGACGACAGTGTACCACAGATGAAGACCGGCAGCGCGTGTGCGTGGTTCGAATTCTCCGGCGTAGGGGAACAGTCTCTCCATGTGGGTGATACCCATCGACAGTATGGCATCATTGACTGATTTGACATTGGTGGAGAGTGAACCATCACTCTGGGTGAGAATCTCTATGCGGTCTGCAAATTCTTCGGTCACCTGTATGCGCATGGTGCCGGGAACAAGAGATGAAGAAGATATGTCTTTACCTTCTATCTGAATCATCTCTTCAGCGGGCAGTTGCTCTTGATATTTGCTGCAACCAAACAGCAAAGCCACCGCAGCTACTAATAGAGACAGTGGCAGGAAAAAACGATGTGACATATTATTTATTCGTTAAAGAAATCGAGGAGAGTGAGGAGGCTTTCAGGGTCTTTCCATTTGATTTTGTTGTTCTTCAGGAAGACTTTAAAAGCTGCTTTTCTTTCGGGAGAGAGTTGTGATTCTATCCCTCTTTTGGTAGCCTCATAGACTTGGCCGTTGGTGACGATGTAGTATTTGTATATCAGGTCGATGGCCTGTCCGTTATCTTTGTTTTGACGAAGCTCCATGTGGTTTTGATTGGCTCCTGCCATCTCTATGGAGGAGAGTTTGCGGGTAGCCTGTGTGGTGGAAGAAGAGCCGTATGCACCTCCGGTCTCGAGGAGCTTCTGCATATCGCCTGTGATGTGAGTGGCTACAAAACCTTTTTCCTGGCTTCCTACCACTTTCATAACATCACCATTGACCACCATGTAGCGGTCCTTGCCTATCTCTATGAAGATGATATCCTTGCCCAAAGCCTCTTTGACCATTTCTCCGTCTATGTAGTGAAGACGTCCCTTGAGAACGTGGATGTTGAGCTTATGAGCAATAGTCTGACCACCAGACATATAGATGAGGCCATCTTGAAAATCTGGATAAAGATATGGCCATGAAGTGGAACATTCTTGAGAGAAAGCCGAGATGGAAACGAATAGGGCAGTAAGGATAAGAATCAATTTTTTCATAATAAATATCTAATATGAGTGATTATGTTTGTAAAGGTAGCATTTTAAATAAAAAAAGCGTCATTTCTGACGCTTTTTGTTAAATACCCTGCTCTTCTTTTCGTCGAGCGACCATCTTATTGTAGTCATCCATAGAGGCTACGACCAGTCTGTCAAATTCCCTTTGTCCTGTACCTGCAGGAATAAGGTGACCGCAGATGACATTTTCCTTGAGCCCTTCAAGAGTATCTACCTTGCCACGTATAGCGGCTTCGGAAAGAACTTTGGTGGTCTCCTGGAATGAAGCGGCAGACATAAAACTGTTGGTCCTCAATGCTGCACGGGTGATACCCTGGAGTATCTGACTCGATGTGGCTGGAATGGCATCTCTTGCCTCTACAAGCTTGAGATCTTGACGTTTGAGAATGGAGTTTTCGTCTCTGAGCTTACGCAGAGTGACTATCTGTCCCGGTCTGAGTTCTTTGGAATCTCCGGCGTCAAGTATCACTTTCTTATCGAATACAGAATCGTTTTCCTGAGTGAATTCCCATTTGTCCACCAATTGTTCGGTGAGGAAACGGGTGTCGCCCGGGTCAACGATTTCGACTTTTCTCATCATCTGTCTGACGATGATTTCAAAATGCTTGTCGTTGATCTTCACACCTTGCATACGGTACACTTCCTGAATCTCATTGACAATGTATTCCTGTACCTTGATGGGACCCTGGATGGCAAGAATGTCAGTGGGAGAGACGGCACCGTCTGAAAGTGCCATACCTGCTCTGATGTAGTCATTCTCCTGGACGAGTATCTGTTTGGAGAGAGGAACAAGATAACGTTTCTCTTCGCCTGATTTGGAAGTGACGAGAATCTCTCTGTTGCCTCGTTTGATCTTGCCCATGGTGACTTCACCATTGATTTCAGAAACAACAGCGGGGTTGGATGGATTTCTGGCTTCGAAAAGTTCAGTGACACGTGGCAGACCGCCTGTGATATCTCCCGACTTGCCGATGGCACGTGGAATCTTGACTATCACATCGCCTGCTTTGACTTCCTGACCGTTCTCAGCCATAATATGAGCACCTACGGGAAGGTTGTACTGCTTGAGTTCTTCCTTGCCGTTCATTATCTTGATAGTGGGGTTCTTGGACTTATCGCGTGATTCGATGACGACTTTCTCACGGTGAATGGAGAATTCGTCAGCTGCCTCTTCACGATATGTAACACCTTCTACCAAACTATCAAAAGCGACTGTACCTGACATCTCTGTGATGGTGACAGCGTTGTATGCGTCCCATTCGCAGATACGGTCTCCCTTGGATACATTTACGCCATTTTTCTGGAACAATTTGGCGCCGTAAGGGATGATATGTTGAGATAGCGTGATACCTGTGTTGACATCCACGATGTGCATCTCTGCTGTACGTCCGATGACAATTTCGTGTTCGCCTTCATCATCTTTTTTGGTGATGGTGCGCAACTCTTCAAATTCGAGACGGCCATCATATCTGGCAATAATCTCTGATTCTGAAGCGATACTCGAAGCTGTACCTCCGACGTGGAATGTACGGAGTGTCAACTGAGTACCGGGTTCACCGATGGACTGTGCTGCAATGACTCCCACTACTTCGCCCTTCTCTACCATACGTCCTGTGGCGAGGTTGCGGCCATAACATTTGGCGCAAACTCCTTTCCTGGATTCGCAGGTGAGAACGGAACGAATCTCTACCTGTTCGATGGGGAGAGAAGAGATAATCGATGCAATGTCTTCTGTAATCTCATCACCTGCTGAGATGATAAGTTCCCCTGTGAGAGGATTGTAGATATCGTGAACTGAAGTTCTGCCTAAGATTCTGTCATAGAGAGATTCGACGATTTCATCTTTGTTCTTGATGGCTGTAGCCACAAGTCCTCTGAGTGTACCGCAATCTTCTTCATTGATGATGACATCGTGTGAGACATCGACCAGACGACGTGTCAAATAACCGGCATCAGCTGTCTTCAACGCGGTATCGGCCAGACCTTTACGGGCACCGTGGGTAGAGATGAAATATTCGAGAACTGAAAGTCCCTCCTTGAAGTTGGAAAGGATAGGGTTTTCGATAATCTCTGCTCCGGTAGAGCCTGATTTCTGAGGCTTAGCCATCAAACCACGCATACCGCAGAGCTGACGAATCTGCTCTTTGGAACCACGAGCACCTGAGTCAAGCATCATATAGATAGGATTGAATCCCTGCTGATCTTGCTCGATGTTTTTGGTCACCATGTTGGTAAGACGTGAGTTGGTGTTGGTCCAGATATCGATAATCTGGTTGTATCTTTCGTTCTTGGTGATAAGACCAAGATCGAAACTTTGCTGTATGCTCTCTACTTCTTTGTACCCCGCATTGATGAGTTCTGTCTTCTGAGAAGGAACTATCACATCTGCGAGGTTGAAAGAAAGTCCCCCTTTGAACGCCATTGTGTAACCAATGCTCTTGATGTCATCAAGGAATTGGGCGGTACGGGCCACACCTGTGATTTTAATGACGTTACCAATGATGTCACGGAGCGATTTCTTGGTAAGGACTTCGTCAATATAACCAACTTCTTTGGGAACTACCTGGTTGAAGATGACTCTTCCCACTGTGGTGTTCTTTTTGATGAAGTATCCCTTGGAGAGGTCTGTACCATCTTTGGGAAGTCTTACTGAGATAGAGGCGTGAAGGTCAACTCTTTTCTCGTTGTAGGCGATAATCACCTCTTCGGGACCATAAAATGTCATTCCTTCTCCTTTGACACCTGCGCGGGGTTTGGTGATATAGTATAGTCCGAGTACCATGTCCTGTGAAGGAACGGTAATAGGAGCACCATTGGCAGGATTCAAAATGTTATGAGAACCCAACATTATGAGTTGAGCCTCGAGCACTGCAGCATTGCCAAGAGGAAGATGGACTGCCATCTGGTCGCCGTCGAAGTCGGCGTTGAATGCCGTACATGCAAGAGGGTGGAGCTGAATGGCCTTGCCTTCTATGAGCTTGGGCTGGAATGCCTGTATACCGAGACGGTGAAGAGTAGGTGCACGGTTGAGCAACACGGGATGTCCTTTCATGACATTTTCGAGAATATCCCATATCACAGGGTCTTTTCTGTCGACAATCTTTTTGGCAGATTTGACAGTCTTGACGATGCCTCTCTCTATGAGTTTACGGATAATGAATGGTTTGTATAGCTCTGCAGCCATATATTTGGGAAGACCGCATTCGTGCATGTGAAGCTCTGGACCTACTACGATGACTGAACGAGCGGAATAGTCCACGCGCTTACCAAGTAGATTTTGACGGAAACGTCCCTGCTTGCCTTTAAGACTGTCTGAGAGTGATTTGAGTGTCCTGTTGGCCTCTGTCTTGACGGCATTGGACTTACGGGAGTTGTCAAACAAACTATCGACAGCCTCCTGGAGCATACGTTTCTCGTTGCGGAGAATTACTTCAGGTGCTTTAATCTCTATGAGTCTCTTGAGTCTGTTGTTGCGAATGATTACCCTTCTATAGAGGTCGTTCAGGTCGGAAGTGGCAAAACGTCCGCCATCCAAAGGTACGAGTGGCCTCAGGTCGGGAGGAATGACAGGAATCACCTTGAGAATCATCCATTCGGGTTTATTAATCTCTCTCGATTCACGGAATGCTTCGATGACGCTCAATCTCTTGAGGGCATCGGCCTTGCGCTGTTGCGAGGTCTCGCTTTCGGTCTTGTGACGGAGATCGTATGACAGTTCGTCAAGATCGAGCTTCTTAAGGAGAGTGTAGATAGCTTCTGCACCCATTCCGGCCACAAATTTATTGGGGTCTTCGTCATCGAGAAGTTGATTGTCTTTGGGAAGGTTATCAAGTACCTTGAGATATTCGTCTTCAGAGAGGAGAGAAAGAGGTTCAATACCCTGCTCTTTGGCTGCTCCGGGCTGGATGACTACATATCTTTCGTAGTAGATAATCGATTCAAGCTTTTTGGAAGGAATTCCTAACAGATAACCAATCTTGTTGGGGGTGGAACGGAAGTACCAGATATGTGCTACAGGGACGGTAAGGGATATATGTCCCATTCTTTCCCTGCGGACTTTCTTCTCTGTCACTTCCACACCGCACCTGTCGCAGATGATGCCACGATAACGGATTCTCTTATACTTGCCGCAATGACATTCATAGTCTTTGGAAGGACCGAAAATCCTTTCACAGAAGAGACCGTCACGTTCCGGCTTGTAAGTACGGTAGTTGACCGTTTCGGGCTTCAGAACTTCTCCGGAAGATCTTGCAAGAATCTCTTCGGGAGAAGCAAGTCCAATGGTTATCTTGCTAAAATTGCTTTTGACCTTATTGTCTTTTTTGAAAGCCATATTATTGATTGTTCAATTATTCAAATACTAAGGTTATTTATTCCAAGTTTACGCTTAGACCAAGTCCACGAAGTTCGTGGAGAAGCACGTTGAGTGATTCCGGAAGACCCGGTGTGGGCATAGGGTCACCTTTGACGATGGATTCGTAAGCG
>CAYMAX010000042.1:10233-11592 GCA_964388595.1 uncultured Muribaculaceae bacterium | reverse complement strand
AGCGAAAGTAAGGAGCCAACCAATGGATTGACGTGAATTGAGGAAAGAATATGAGAGAGCGACATCAAACCAATGGACAGGAGAATAGTTGTATGAAAGTGTCAATTCATTCTCATATCTGTATTTAGTCCATTTACCGAAATAAAGCAAGCCTACATTCATCTGGTCTTTGAAGAAGGAATAACTTACTCCTGCATAAAGTTTGGTGGAAATCATCTGAGTGATACTCTTCTCACATGGTGAAGATTTGAAAGAGGCAAGACTCATCAACTCCTCTTTGAGTTTGTCGAGGTCTTGGTCAATGTTCATATTGGTAATGTCTATATCCTGAAAACCACTATAAGAGACATTTCCATTGCTTTCGAGTTTGGTGGCAGTCTTCTGGAAATAGGAGATAAATCCAAGATCTACTACAGAAAGTGAGAAAGAGAGCCCGTCGACAGGGGTACCTTCTGACAATGTATATTCGACACCGAAATCTACCCCCGCACCAATTCCTGCCAATCCGAGATTTTTGGGTTGGAAGGTAACATTGTTAACTATTCCCTTCTCGTCCTCTCCGAGGATGAAACCACCTCCGAGCACATATCCTTCAGCATACGAACTCGCTTTCCAATTGGAAGAAGAGAGTTGGAGACTGAGTTGATTGACACTTGCAGACATATTGGCAATACCGAACAGCAACTTGACCTTACCTCCTACTCTCAGACCTTTGACAAATCTATCAAGATTATGAGAATAGCCCACAGCCACCTGAGAATAAAGTAATTCTGACACAGTGAAGTCTTGAATCAAATATGACTGTGGATCAGTCTGCATTCCTTTCTTCAGGAAAGTGAATAATTCTTTTGGAAGAGTAGATGTCAAATCATCTTTAATTCCAAAATCAAGAGTCCAGAAAGAATGCTGGCCTGAACGCCAACCTGCATTGATGATATCAAGATTCAACCCTGCATCCAAATAGGACGTTTCAGGAAGAGCATTGAGAAATTCATCAGCATTCACTTCTTGATTCAGGAAAAGTCCCACTTTGCCATTGGAGAGAGGGAAAAAGATGGAAGATGCACCAAGATTGCTGTTGACATCAAGCTTTATATTGCTCAAAATAGGAAAACCTACATATCCCTGTTCGGGAGTAAGTGCAGGGTTGAGATTGTGCCTAAGAGTGGAATTTTTAACAAAATATGAAGTAAGATTCTGTCCGTATGATGCCACGGAAGATACCGCAATCAAGATAACCGATAAAATGATATATATTTTTTTCATTGTAGTAATTCGTTATAGGTTATTGTTTGTTGGAAGGTTCAAGATCAATGTTAATACCTCCGGGTAACGAGGCATTCAAGGTAGCCTTAATAT
>CAYMAX010000042.1:0-10223 GCA_964388595.1 uncultured Muribaculaceae bacterium | reverse complement strand
GCATAGTAAAATTGAGAGCGATAGATTTCGTTTTTTGAGCCTTTGAATCATTGATAACGATATTGAGGGGAGTCACTGCGGATGCATTCACACCGGAAACAGCGTCGATAACCTGTTTATTGGAGGAGACTATAGGTCTGAGTTGTTCATCAAGAAATACTAACTGCAGCTCAAATTTGACAGGGAATGTGCTTTCTATTTTACCTCCGACAGTTACCTCGTTGGCAAAGAGTTTGGCAACATTGTCAGAGATGTTGTTAATGGTATCTGCCATAGATATACTCATCTCGCTGCCAAAGGAGAATGGAATAACAAATTTGGAGAGAGCAGAAAGTTTATAGAGAGCTGAACATTTGATGAAATGGGAATTGGTAGTATCAGATCTGGGCGACATCGTGATAGATAATGAATCAGGAATCTGAGAGATAAAGGCAGGAAGATCAGCCTTTATGTAATTATAATCGCTTGGCTTATTCACATCACTATTGGATATCCAGTAATGATTGGTCTCAAATACAGTAGGATCTGAAGAAGGAGGTGCGAAAAGAGAAAATTTCAATGTCTTAGGTGCTACACCGGAAGTGTATACAGATGAGAGAAGCATATCTGCATTTACTTGAAGACCAAGATTGGAAGAGACATCAGCTAAAAGTCTCGGATTGTAGAAATCGAGAGAGGTGCCCGGCTGTTTTAGGAAAGATGGTATGCCGGAGAGAGGAAGATTGTATTTGATAGGGTCGATAGCTTTATTGACTTTACCATAAAAAGAGTCAGGGGTCAAATTGCCCATACCGGTACTCAAAGTGACTGAGACATTTTTACCAAGATAATTGGGGAGGTCAGATTGAGGTATAGTCAATACAATTGACTTAATGACAATAGTGTCCTGATAGACATATGCCCTAGGAGAATTATATTTAACTTTTCTGATAGAGATGTCATTGAAAGATACTGTACCATTACCGGTCAACGAATTAACTGCTGAGAAATGGTTATTTGCATCGATCCTCGCATCAGATTTCATCACATATGATTTGGGGATATCTACAGAAGCGGTGACAGAAAGATTGGTGGGATTAGGTGGAATAGCATTATTTAATCTGATCGATGCCTTCAACACTATGTCAGCCTGCTGAAGAATTAACGAATCAATGGCAAGCAGGCCCTGCTCTACAGCGTCTTCAAGAGAATACTTGAAAATAAATGTTTGGTTGAAATTAAAAGGGACATCCACAGTGGCTGCGCTTTGAGAAATGGGAGAAGGCATCCCCGAAGGAATGTATTGGGTAAGGGTGAATGATTTTGTCTCACCAGGGATGGTAATCTGCTGAACAAACTCGGAAAAAGATATTTCTTCCGAAATTTCATTATCAATCTCGAAATAATAATTGCCGTCAGCATCGCGTTTCAATGAAGAAGCGCCGGTAGTGTCAATGAGAGTAGAGAGGGTAATTTGGGTCGTGCTACCTATTGGAAGAGAAAAGGCTTCACCCCCAAAAGTAATGTTAGAATCAAAATTGTCCTCAGACATATCATACTCTTTGGCACAGGAACAGAGAAAAAACATGGAGACGATCGAAAGGATAATGCTCGTCATCATCCGTAAATAGATAGGTTTCATAGTGTAATAATTAATCTCGTTCAAAGGTATTTATAATAATCTAATTAAACAATTCGCCGGGGGTTTTCTGATAATATTTTTTGCAGAATTTGGTAAAATGGGATGCATCATAAAAATTGAACTTCTGTATAACATCACTGATAGTCACTCCGGAACGTGACATAAATTGAAGCACTTTTTTTCTTTTTTCCATCTGTATCCACTGATGAGGAGGCATATCATCAAATGCATCTTTAAATTTTCTAACGAAAGTCCTTTTACCCATCTGACAGGCTGAAGCAAGGTCATCAACATTATAACCTGTTTTCATTTTGGAATAGACAAGGACTTTAAATGATGGCACAGAAGATACTATCGGAAGAAACAATTTTTGAATCTCAGTCTGGTCGTAGTAGTGTTTGAAGATAAAGAATAATTCATCGAGCTTGGACAACGAGAGGGCATGGGACATTACATCGTCTTGAATATAACGTTGGACAAGCATTACGTAAATATTGAGTGGGTATTTAATACGAAGGTAATCTTTACTTTCATAGACAGGGTGCCCTCCTTCTACTGTCAATAGTCTCTGCAACTCTTTATATACATCGAGAGAACTATCAAAAGCCACTACCAGCAAATCGCCGGAGATGGTAAAAAACATATCGAAATCAAAAGAGACAGGAAAGAATGCTACATCACCCGAATTGTATCCACTTTTTTCCAATCCCAAAGAGGAAGGTGCCACTATCTGAGTCATCCCTTTGGTGATGAATATTATATAATTGCTTTTGGAGGCTTCCACCCGATATGTCTCTCCATCTTCAAAAGAGAGATGGGAGAATTGCACTTCTTGAGATGGATTTGCTCTTATCATATTCAAATATAAAAAGAAAATCTTACTTTTGCCCTTCCATACAGTAAAAAATGAAAAACGACAGAGCATATAAAGCCAAAAAAGTGACTTGGATTGGTTTCTTTATCAATCTCATCCTATCGGTCGGGAAAATCCTCGCAGGTGCATTCGGACGAAGTTCAGCAATGCTTGCCGATGGTATTCATTCTTTTAGTGATTTCATTACCGACTTTATCGTTATTTGCTTCATCAACATCTCATCCAAAGGCAAAGATGAAGACCACGACTATGGTCACGGCAAATATGAGACTTTCGCTACCTTCATCATAAGCCTGATGCTTATCGTGGTGGGACTCTTTATATGTTATTCCGGCGTAATGAAGATTGTCGGATCCATCAAAGGTGAGACTCTGCTTGAGCCCTCCTATCTCGCCTTGATAGCAGCATTGGTCTCCATCATAGTCAAGGAATGGCTCTATCACTACACAGTGAAGGTTGGAAAATCTATCAACAGTGATGCAGTAATAGCCAATGCCTGGCACCACAGATCAGATGCTTTCTCATCTGTCGGGACTCTTCTTGGTATTTCAGGTGCCATGTTTCTCGGTCCCAAATTCAGAATACTTGACCCTATCGCTTCCATTATAGTCTCAGTCTTCATTGTGATGGCTGGATTCAAACTTCTTATCCCTTCAGTAAAAGAGCTGCTCGAGTCATCTCTTTCTAAAGGTGTTGAAGATGAGATTAATACCATCATATCCAATACCCCCGGGGTACTGAGCACTCACAATCTGAAAACACGCAAAAACGGCAGTTATTACATTATCGATGTTCACATCAAAGTAAATCCGAGCATTACTGTCGAAGAGGGTCACACTATCTCCCATCTGGTGGAAAACAACCTGCGGGACAAATTCGGTCTTGAGCTTCAGAGCAATATCCACATAGAGCCTTACAGAGGCGAGATTAAATCTTCTCGATAAACCTCTCTTCAGGATACCATAGATAGCCTTCGACATTGGGGTATCCCATCTTTTTCAAGAGTGACATATACCATTGTACCTGCTTAAGATATGCAGGAACACGTTCAGTGCCAAATTTATAATCGACCACAATAGTAGAGTCAGGAGAGAACATCACTCTGTCCGGACGATATACTTCTCCTTTGGGGGTGACTATAGCATTCTCGTTTCTGTGCTTATATTTGCCGTCATACCAATGCTTATCTCTGACAGAGACGAGCATAGATAAGAGAGCAGTACGAAGTTCTTCATATTGAGAGCGAAGAATATCACCACTCGAAAGAGCATGATTCAAAGCACCTTCCAAATCTGATTCGACAGATATTTCTGAAAGAATATTGTGCATCAACACTCCCTTGGTTCTGACATTGTCTTCTTTGAAAAAATCAGCTCCACTGAAGGACAATTTGAGCCTCTCACCGATAGGAATGGAGACGAATAATCCATCATCCTTGATATCCCTGACATTTATCTCTTTCGAATCAGAGTCTCTCTTTGGATGTTCCCCAATCTCATATTTTAAATCGGCATCAAGTTTATCCTGGTATTGCGAATAGAGCAGGTCTCCCATAGTGGAGATAGAGAAGCCACCTGATTTATTGATTTTAGGTTTCGGAGCAAATATCAACAACTCCTCTTTGGCTCTGGTAAAAGAGACATAGCAGACATTGAGGACATCTATGTAAGAAAAAAGAATCTCCTGAAGATAATCTTCTTTGAAGATGGTGTCGGAGAGTTGTTTGTTTAACCGCACAGGGATAAGACCGATGGCGTCAAATGGTTTTTGAGAAGGGATACACCACAAGAAATCTTTGCTGCTCTTGAGGAATGGGTCACAAAGGAATGGGATTATTACTACTTTGAAACCAAGTCCCTTGGATTTGTGGATGGTAAGAACTCTCAGAGAATCTTCCCCTTCCGGTGCAGATATCGATCTCTTACTACCCGTCTCGTCCCACCATTTGACAAATCCGTTAAGATCTGAGCCATAAAGAGACGTGTATTCGGTCACACAGTCAAGAAATGATTGGATAAATGCCCCTTCTGCCTTCCTGTCGTCGGTAAAAGATCTGAGTATCTCTTCACAAATATTATAAAGTGACCTCTCTTGTGGGAGTGTAAATCCTTCCTTGAGAAGATAGGCATTGATCTGGTCGTTGGGATTGTTTATATACTTGAGGATATGAATCAACTTCTCGACACTTTGTGAAGAAGATATTAGGAGTGAGTCTTCGGAGATGACATTGAAGCCATTATTGATGAGATAGTTGGCTATGTTGGCTCCATCTACATTGGTCCTCACCAGGATAGAGATGTCATTAAGACGATAGCCTCGAGAAATCAATGAATTGATGGTGTCGGGAAGGCGTTCTGTGACTTCGTCTTTCCATGTAGCATCGCACTGCTCTTTGTCTATGAAAGTGATGGAGAGATGACCATCGTCACATTTTCTTGCTGAGTCAATTGCCTGTTTGACAGAAGAATATATTTGTGTTATCAATGATTCATCGGCATCATAATCACCATTGAACTTGCTCTGCATCATCTCTGCAGATTTCTTGAAAAAATCGTTGTTGAATTCAATTATCTTTCTGGCACTTCTCCAGTTGCTGTCAAGCGGAGTATCTTTCACACCATAACGAGCGAAATCTTGATTGATAGTGGAGTTCAGAAGATTCCAATCAGAACTTCGCCAGCGATAAATACTTTGCTTCACATCTCCCACAATGAGGTTGTCATATCCCGAATCGAGACTGTCCTTTACAAGCGGTTTGAAATTTTCCCACTGCATCAGTGAAGTATCCTGAAACTCATCAAGCATATAGTGGTCTATCCTCCCCCCTATTTTCTCATAGATAAACGGAGTGTCACTGCCGTCAATTATCTTATTTAGAAAATCTGTCGTCTGAGAGAGCAGCACAATGTTTTGATGATGGCAGTAATCTACCACTTGTCTGTAGATATCAGATAAGATTCCTGAAGTGCGAAGATTGGAGATGATAACTGAGGCGGTGGTATAATTAAGAGTGTCGGAATATAAGGTCACAGTGTCTCGGACAATATCATTCAGTCCATTATCGTAAAGAGAAGCTATGGCATCTTTGAGATCCAGTGGGGACTTCGATGTGCACCACTTATCGGGATTATCTGCCAAAGAGACAAAGGTATCAGAAGGAGATACTATCTCCCCTTTGGCAAGTTTCTCAAAGATTTTGAAAGGAGATCTGCTCGCTCCTGTAAAACTTTCGCAGGAGAGGCCGGAAGAGGATATCATTCTCATGGCATCCTGCCCCAATTTAAGAGAATGATTTTCAAACTCAGTGACTATGGGTGAGAGTATCTTGCGATATTCTTCTATAAATGTTTTCTCTTTGAGGGCATTACTACCCCTTGCTTTGATTTTAAATTTCTCAGAGAAAAGTTCTCTCCCGAGTTCCTGCAATTTGTCTGTGGTATTCCAGTTCTCTCCGTTTTCTATCGCTTCGATAGATATCTGTATCATCCAATTGAGAAGATTTTCATTCTCTTCAAGAGAATTCATCATCATATCGAGTGCTTCATTTAGCACCACGTCTCTGTCAAGCTCCACATTGTATGAAGAATACTGCCCCGCTTCCCGCGCAAATGAGCGGAGAGTATGCTGGAAGAAACTGTCGATAGTGCTGATGTTGAAGAGAGAATAATCATTGAGAATGGCTACCAATATGGCACGGGCCTTGGTCCGAACGAAATTTTCTCTTTTTTCGGAAGATATATTGGATATGCTTTCAAGAGAGAGAATATCTTTCAGAAACAATGAATTGCTCCCGGGGAGTGACAAGATATAAAGTTCATCGAGAATCCTCTGCTTCATCTCATCAGTGGCCTTGTTAGTGAATGTAACAGCAAGTATCGACTTGTATCCCTCTTTGCCCAGAGAAGAATCTGCAAATAACAATCTGAGATATTCTCCTGTGAGTTTATGCGTTTTACCCGAACCGGCAGAGGCTTTGCAAATATTCAACATGACCTTATCTGTTACAAATAATTATAAACGGACATTTTTTGCAAATATCGTCATCCACACAAGCAGTGAAAGGGACATTTATATCGAAAATCCCTTCCAGGGTATTGACCAAAAGAACTTCAAATTCATTAAGCAAATCTTTATCGACTTGCAGCGAGGGAAGTTCATGTTTGTATATCTCTTTTAGAGTATAGACCATCATCTGCGCTGATGACGGGTCGCTGACTAATCCCGATTTAGTGACAAGAAGAAGGTAAAATAGAAGTTGGAAAGCAGTATATGCTCTATTGGGATTGGTCATATCAAAGAGCTCATCAAGTTGCTTGAAAGGCATATTCACTTTACCGGTCTTATAATCAATGATTCTGGTCAGTCCCTTTATGGTATCTATTCTGTCAATGTAGCCAAATAGCCGTACAGTGGATTCACTGCGTGGCAGGAGAAGTGTGGCTCCGATGGGTTTCTCACCTGAAATATACCTCAAAGTGGGAAGGGTGGCATCATACTCGAGCGTCATCTTGACATATCGTATCAGCAGTGCTTCGATAACCTTATTTTTGCCTTTTATCTCATCAACATTCAAGATCTCCTTGAAAGCATTGCGAATATGCAATGAGATGGAATCTACATCTTTAGCGAGTGTATGGAACTTTTGAGGAGATATCTCATGACCTTCGAAAGGAGCATAGATCTTCTCAACCACTTTATGAAAGATAGAGCCAAAAGTATCGTATCGGACATTCTCCGATACTTCATCAGTCTCTTTCATCCCTTCTACATATTGAAAATAGAATTTCAAAGGGCATCCCATATAGGTGTTGACGGAAGAATATGAGTAATTCAAATGTGAAAGTTTGTCGAGTATCTCGGGAGTCTTAGCCACCTCAATGGGTTGGCTGGGGGAAGAGGTGATCTTATAGGTCATTATCCTCTCCGTAAGGGGCACATTGTGATGATATTTGAGCTGTTTGACATATCTGCTCACTTCTCCAGTCTTGATACCTTCGGTACGAGTATCATAGATAAGATAGACGTTGGAGGCACGATAGATACTCCTATAAAAATAATATGCCCATATCGAATCTTGATATTCGTATGTGGGAAGGCCAAATCCCTTCCTCAGATTATATGGGATAAAGGAAGGACTAACATTACGCGAAGGAAACACCCCTTCGTTCATAGAGAGGAAAATGACATTCTCAAAATCGAGGGCTCTGGTCTCGAGTGGTCCCATGATCTGCAGGCCCGACAATGGTTCTCCGCGAAATGGAATTGAAATCGAGAATACTATCTGAGCAAGGAGAGAGAAATAAGTCTCAACTTCCATCTCAATGTCGAGATTCATCAACCTCTGAATACAAGTGTAATATTGATATACATACTCCTTCTCTACAGCACTTATCCGGCTTTGGAGCTCTTCGAGAATTTTTAACTGGTAGTGGGCAATAATGAGAATCTTCTCCTTTTTATCATTCGGTGGAAGATTGAGCGGCTTGAATATGAATGAAATAATGGAATCGCCCTTGATGACATCGGAGGGCACCATTATCATGTTCTTATCTATGATCTCGCGGGTTATGGATAAAGAATCTTCTTGGGCTATGGCACGAATAAAGGGATGTGATAAAATATCTACGACGGTGGAATAATAGTAATAGGATTTTCCTCCCTGGATTTTGCACTTCATCTGAAGGGCAGAGACAAGTGACATAAATGAGGCGAGATAGCTATTTGAAAGTGTATAACCCATTGTCACATTGACTTTCTCTACCTCAGTCGGTATCGAATTCAATACAGGATTGAGCAACTTTTCATCGGGAAGCACAATAGCAGTAGAAAACAGCTCGTCATCGCCACTTCGGTTCGCAATCTCTTTGAGAAGTTTGGTGAGATATTTTGTCTGTCCCACCATAGATGGAATGCCTATGACTTCAATATTCTTTTTTTCTTCAGCACCTTCCCCGTCATCAGAAATGGGGAAAAGGGATTGATATTTTCGAACATTCTCTTCCATAAACAAAGAGGATTTATTCTCCTTGTCTGTGATGATAGAACCATAATAATCCCAGTAGAAATCTGCCACACCATGGCCCAGGAGAAAATCCATAAGAGATTTTTCACATTCATTGAGAGCATTGAGTCCGATGAAAATAATCCGCTTGTATCCGGCAAGTTGAGAAGGAATAACCTCTTGAGCCGATAATTCATCAGATACTCTGCGATATATCATCCCCTCATATCCTTTTCCTGCAGCCAGAAGTGTCTTGTTAAACTCCTCGTAGATATCGTACAGATGACTCCATACATCCATAAAGACCTTCTCTTTGGAGCCTTTGGCAAAAGGGAGAAAATGGTTCCAGAATTCCTTGATGGCTTCTATCTGCGACTGTGACAGATAACTGTAAAGAGCATCTATCTCCTTGAGTTCTCTGACGTTGATAAACAATTTCTGAGCATCAGCAAGGTATTTGTCGATGTCATCAAAGTCGCTGAGGATGGTATCCCCCCACTTTAAAAAATCATCGAATGTCTCTTTATAACTATGGATGTGATGACAGTAACATTGGTAGAGTATGTACAACAACTCAATATTGTCTGCCTGGACAAGTCCCGAGAGAGTGGCGAAAAGATCGTTGATAGTGACTAAAGAGGGAACAAAAAGAGGTTTCGACGAAGATAGGCCGAGGTATTTCCGAAAAAAGAGGGACGAACGTCTGTTGGGAAAAACAAAACAATAATCTTGAATGTTATCCCCCTCTTTCTCAAGATAGGTCTCGGCTATGATTCGAAGAAATTCTTTTCTCATCACTAAGACAAACGTTTGCGAAGTATTTCGGCAGCCTTTTCGTACCCCGGTTTACCAAGAAGAGCAAACATGTTTTTCTTATAATCTTCTACCCCCGGCTGATTGAAAGGATTGACGCCAAGCATATAGGCAGATATCCCGCAGGCAGCTTCGAAGAAGAAGAAGAGCTCTCCGAGATTGTATGCATCTATCTTGTCCATCTCCACTCTCAAATTGGGGACTCCACCATCCAAATGGGCCAGACGAGTACCCAATTCAGCCATCTTGTTGCACTCTTCAAGATGTTTATGGCTCAAGAAATTGAGACCATCGAGATTTTGAGGGTCATCACAGATGAGAAGATTCCTGCCTGAATGAGAGACAGAAAGAACTGTCTCAAAGAGAGTTCTCTCTCCGTTTTGGATGTACTGTCCCATGGAATGAAGGTCAGTAGTGAAATTGACTGCAGCGGGGAAAATGCCTTTGCCATCCTTTCCTTCCGATTCACCGAAAAGCTGCTTCCACCACTCTCCGAAATATTGTAATTTGGGATTGAAATTTACCAATATTTCTATCTTCTTCCCTTTCTGATAAAGTTCGTTACGTGCTGCTGCATAGAGCATTGCAGGATTGGTATTGGAACGTACTGCACATATTTCTGCCATAGCCCGGGCACCTTTGAGAAGTTCCTCTATATCATATCCTGCCAGAAGAATGGGGAGAAGTCCTACAGGGGTAAGCACTGAGAAGCGACCACCCACATTGTCGGGGATAACAAAGGTTTTGTATCCTTCTTGAGTGGAAAGACTTTTCAGAGCACCTTTTTGGATATCTGTGACAGCTACTATCCTCTCACGTGCCCCATCTTTGCCATAAATAGTCTCGAGGTTTTCCTTTATAATCCTGAATGCCACTGCAGGTTCTGTAGTAGTACCTGATTTGGAAATAACTAC
>CAYMAX010000041.1:0-11763 GCA_964388595.1 uncultured Muribaculaceae bacterium | reverse complement strand
GCTCCGGTCGCTGTGGTGAATACAGTTGTAAAAGTTGAGCAGACTGAAGTGCCCCCTGTAGCACTATTCTTCTATCAGGGAAGGTCAATTCTCACTTCGAAAGAGAAGGTCAACCTCGATTTCTATGTGACTTATATGAAGAAGATTAACCCTGACAAAGTATATACTCTTACCGGCATGGCAGACAGTGCCACAGGTTCTGCCGCTTTCAACAAAGTGCTCAGTGAGAAACGTGTGAAGTATGTTGAGGATATTCTTATCAAGAAACATCACATACGTCCCGAAAATATCAAGAAAGTCATCAAGGGCTCTTCCAATGATCTGTTCAATGCACCGGAGCTCAATCGAATAGTGATGATTCAATAAAAAAAAGGTCCGATTAATTCGGACCTTTTTTATTGAAAGATTCTATTATTGCAATTTGTGAATGGCCAGCCCGCTTCTGAGCTTGGGTTCAAACCATGTAGTCTTGGGAGGCATGATGTTGCCTGTGTCTGCAATGTTTATAAGTTGCTTCATGGAGACGGGGTAGAGTGCGAAAGCTGCTACCATCTCACCTGAATCTACTCTCTTTTGCAGTTCTCCGAGACCACGGATACCTCCTACGAAATCAATTCTCTTGGAAGTACGCAGGTCTTTGATGTCTAATATCTTATCAAAGACAAGGTTGGAAAGAACCGTCACATCGAGGACACCGATGGGGTCTTTGTCGTCGTATGTGCCCTTTTTGGCTGTAAGAGAATACCAACATCCCTCGATGTACATCGAGAAATTGTGCAATCCTGTCGGCTTGTAAGGTTGAGAACATGTGCAGTGGCAGGGGAATTCGCATGCACATTTACCGCCATCTTTGGTACAATCGCATTTGCATTCTATAGTGAAGTCTTTGGAGAGAGCTTTGAAGAAATCTTTGGTGGAAAGACCATTGAGATCTTTGATGACTCTGTTGTAATCAATTATTTTGAGATGACTTTCTGGGAAAGCAACTGCCATGAAGAAATTATATTCTTCATTGCCTGTATGATGGGGATTCTGACGGCGTTTTTCCTCTCCCACAAGGGCAGCAGCAGCAGTTCTGTGGTGACCATCTGCTACATAGAATGCCGGAATGGTGGAGAAAATCTCTGTAATGCGTTTGATATCTGCATCATTGTCGATAATCCAAAAGTGATGTCCGAAACCATCTTCTGCCACGAAATCGTATTCGGGAGTCTTGGAAGTGTAGCGTGATACGATGGTATTAATCTCTTTATTGTCGGGATAGGCGAAGAAAACCGGCTCTACGTTGGCATTCTGGATGCGAACATGAATCATTCTGTCTTCTTCTTTGTCCTTGCGGGTGAGTTCGTGTTTCTTTATCTTACCTGTGAGGTAGTCCTCGACATTGGCACATAGCACTATTCCGTATTGGGTGCGTCCATCCATGGTCTGAGCATAGACGTAGTAACACTCTTTGGAATCCTGAACCAACCATTTGTTGGCTATCCATTTCTTGAGATTCTCGACAGCTTTGTCGTAAACCACCTGAGAATGTTCATCAGCGATGGGGTCAAAGTCGATCTCGGGCTTGATGATATGAAGAAGAGATTTCTCACCTGCTTCTGCTTTGGCTTCTCGTGAATTCAGTACATCATATGGACGGGAAGCAACTTCTTTTACGATGGCCTTTGGAGGACGTATCGCTGCGAAAGGTTTAACTTTTACCATAGGATGAGATATTATTTATTGACTTGGAATTTCTTGTTGCCTGTCTTGAAGAAATCGCATATCTGATTGGCAGCTGCAAGTCCTGCATTGATATTGGCTTCACTTGTCTCTGCACCCATCTTCTTGGGAGTTGCAAATACTCTGTTGCCAAATTTGGCTTTCAATTCTTCAATGTTGGCAGGGGCGATATCGGTCACATATTTCAAATCTTCTCTGTCGGTGAGAACCTTCAAAAGTTCAGGTTCGTTGATGACCTCTTTGCGTGCTGTATTTACCAAGCAACCACCTTTGGGCATCTTGGAAAGAAGCTCATAACCGATGGAGTTTTTGGTCTGTTCAGTAGCAGGGATATGCAGAGAAAGGAAGTTGGAGTGGCTGTAGAGGTCTTCGAGAGAAGAGGCTACTTTCACACCATCTTTTTCGATAGCTTCAGCGGGAACGAAAGGATCGAAAGCGATAATATTCATACCGAATCCCTTGGCGTGAGAAGCAACGAGTCTTCCAACATTGCCATAAGCCTGGATGCCGAGAGTTTTACCTTTAAGCTCGGAACCGGTACCGGGTGTGAACTGATTGCGGGAGATGAAAACCATCAGTCCGATGGCAAGTTCAGCCACAGCGTTGGAATTTTGTCCGGGGGTATTCATGGCTACGATGCCTCTTTGAGTGCAGGCAGCAAGGTCGAGATTATCAAAACCGGCACCTGCGCGAACTACTATTTTGAGCTTGGGAGCAGCAGCAATTACCTGTGCTGTGACTTTATCGGAACGAACTATAAGAGCATCAGCATCAGCTACTGCAGTGTATAATTGTTGAACATCTGTATATTTTTCTAAAGCGGCAAAAGTGTATCCTGCTTTTTCAACGATATTGCGGATACCTTCCACTGCTATCTTCGAGAAAGGTTTCTCGGTAGCGACTAGTACTTTCATATATGTATTGTGATTTATTTATGTAATTTTTCAAATTCTTTCATGGCATCTACAAGAGCCTGAACAGCTTCGATGGGGCAGGCGTTGTAGCAAGAAGCACGGAATCCGCCGACTGAACGGTGTCCTTTAATACCAACCATTCCTCTTTCTTTGGCAAAATTCATAAATTCATCCTGAAGATCTTCGTGGCCGGGAGCCATCACAAAGCAGATATTCATACGTGAGCGGTCTTCTTTGGCTGCTGTACCTACGAAAAGTGAGTTGCGGTCGATTTCATTGTAAAGCAGTTCGGATCTCTCTTTGGCCAATTTCTCCATAGCCTTGACTCCGCCATTGTTCTTAACCCATCTCAGAGTTTCGCACATTACGAAAATTGAGAATACGGGAGGGGTGTTGAACATAGATTCACCTTCGATGTGAGTCTGGTAGTTGAGCATAGTGGGGATGTAACGAGATACATGTCCCAGGATGTCGTTGCGGATAATTACAAATACTGTACCTGCAGGGCCGACATTTTTCTGTGCACCTCCATAGATAAGGGCATATTTCTTAACATCCACGGGACGGCTCATGATATCTGAAGACATATCTGCCACGAGTTTGACGGGGCAATCCATATCTTTGCGAATCTCAGTGCCATAGATAGTGTTGTTGGTGGTGATGTGGAAATAATCGAGGTCTGTGGGAATCTCATATCCTTTGGGGATATAATTGTAAGTCTTGTCTGAAGAAGAAGCGATGGCATAAGCATTGCCTAAACCTTTGGCCTCTTTAAGAGCTTTCTTTGCCCATACACCGGTCTCCAAATAGGCTGCTTTGTTCTCAAGAAGGTTCATGGCTACATAGAGAAACTGAAGTGAAGCACCGCCGCCGAGGAAGAGGATGCTGTAGTTGTCGGGGATGTTTAGAAGTTCTTTCCATAAAGCACGGGTTTCGTTCATAACGGCTTCCCATTCTTTACTGCGGTGAGACACTTCTATAACTGACATACCGGTGCCTTTAAAATCTTTAAGGGCATCAATGGCTGCATCAATAGCCGGACGTGGCAGTACGCAAGGGCCGGCGTTGAAATTGTAAGCTTTTTTCATATATTTTTCTATTAATTAAAAGTAATAATTGGCAAATGTACTAATTATTTTCACGTTTAATGTAGTATCTTTGTGCAAAATATAAAATGATGACTGGACATATATCACAGATAATTGGTCCGCTGGTGGATGTGATTTTTGACGGTATTGATGCAGGTGGTGATTTCAAACTACCCGGTATCCATGAGGCGCTTGAAGTAGTGAGACAGGACGGACAAAAAAATCTTATCGTAGAGGTGCAGCAACATACCGGTGAAAACATCGTTCGCACTATTGCGATGGATTCTACAGACGGGCTCCGCAGAGGACTCGAAGTGCTTGTTACCAATTCTTCCATCAAAATGCCCGGAGGAGAGCAAGTCAAGGGTCGGCTTTTGAACGTGATAGGAGAGGCTATAGATGGATTGGCACCGCTTAATCCAGAAATTGAGGCGAGTCCCATTCACAAACCTGCTCCCAAATTTGATGACCTTACCACGAGTAATGATATTTTGTTTACCGGTATCAAAGTCATTGACTTGCTCGAGCCATATCTCAAAGGTGGCAAGATAGGTCTGTTCGGAGGTGCCGGAGTGGGCAAGACGGTCATTATTATGGAACTTATCAATAATATAGCGAAGAAACATCATGGTTTTTCTGTCTTTGCCGGTGTGGGAGAGCGTACCCGTGAGGGTAACGATCTTCTCAGAGAGATGCTCGAGTCGGGTGTGATAAAGTATGGAGAGGAATTTAAAAAGAGCATGGAGGAGGGAAAATGGGACCTTTCCAAGGTAGATTACAATGAAGTGGCAAAGTCGCAGGCAACGCTTGTGTTCGGACAGATGAATGAGCCACCCGGAGCGCGTGCTTCGGTAGCCCTAAGCGGACTTACTGTAGCTGAGGCCATAAGAGATGGTGGAGAGACCAGAGATGTGCTTCTTTTCGTCGATAACATCTTCCGTTTTATTCAGGCAGGAAGCGAAGTCTCTGCATTGCTTGGGAGAATGCCCTCTGCAGTTGGGTACCAACCCACACTTGCCACTGAGATGGGGTCTATGCAGGAAAGGATAACCTCTACGAAAAAAGGTTCTATCACCTCTGTACAAGCTGTCTATGTGCCGGCAGACGATCTCACAGACCCTGCTCCCGCCACCACATTCAGTTATCTAGATGCCACTACCGTACTATCAAGAAAGATTTCAGAATTGGGTATATATCCTGCGGTAGACCCTCTCGATTCGACATCCAGGATTTTGGATCCAAACATTCTCGGAGAGGAGCATTACAATACTGCCGAAAGAGTGAAACAAATACTTCAGCGCAATAAAGAGCTTCAAGATATTATCTCCATTTTGGGTATGGAAGAGCTTTCTGAGGAAGATCGTGTGACAGTCAATCGTGCACGTAGGGTACAGAGATTTCTCTCACAACCATTTACTGTAGCTGAACAATTTACCGGTGTCCCCGGTGTGATGGTAGATATCGCTGATTGTATCAAAGGATTTAAAATGATTCTCGATGGAGAAGTTGATTACCTTCCTGAAAATGCTTTTCTAAATGTTGGTACCATAGAGCAGGCGATAGAAAAGGGTAAAAAACTTCTTGAGAAGTCGAAGTAATAGGGGTTTATAATGGCCGACAGACTCATAACGCTCAAAATTATCTCTCCTCGCAGACTTTGTTACGAAGGGAAAGTCTCATTAGTGAGGCTTCCGGGGGAACTTTCTCCATTTACAGTTCTCCCTCGTCACGGAGCACTCATCTCCTCTTTGATTCCCGGAGAGATATCATATAAAGAGGGTTCACAGGAGAAGAAAATTTCCATAGATGGTGGGTTTGTTGAGGTGGTCGATGATAATGTGACTGTATGTATAGAATAACGCTTTATGAATAAAAAATTAATCCGCAATTCGACCCTCGTGCTGGTAATCTACTTTCTGGTGTTTGGATTACTGGGCGATTATCTATTTTATACTCTCCTTCAGCAATATTATTTTAAGACATACATTATCCTTCCCACTCTGCTTGCAGTGACTGGCCTATGCCAACTTTATCTTTTTGCCAAGAAGGAAGATAAAGGTCAAAGCGGTATCATCACTCTTCTCTTTTCCATCGGAGCGCGATTTGTACTGGTGTTAGTTCTTATCTGCGTATCACTTTTGGTATGGAAGGTCTCCAAAATACCCTATGTTATCTCTTTTGCTTCCGATTATATCCCCTTTATGGCATTTGAGTTGCTGTTCTACTATCGTCTAAAACATCATCTGACTGCGCAAAATAAATGAAACGTATTCTCCTCATATTTTTTCTTATGTTGCTTCCGTTGTCGGGGTATTGTTCCGGCGATGGTGACCGGCAGCAGAAAGTAAATATTAAGGAGATACTGTTTGGGCATCTTTTTGACTCGTATGAGTGGCATTTCACTCAGATCAAAGGTAAGGATGTTTGTCTTTATCTTCCCATCATCGTACACAGCAGCGAGAGAGGATGGTACTCTTTCTCCTCGCGCAAATTGCACGATGCACCTGAGTATTTAGGTTTTTATTATGCCAAGGAGGGAATACACGAAGGAAAAGTGGTGGAGAAAAACAGCAATGGAGAGGAGGTGCGGCCTTTTGACATTTCTATTTCCAAAAATGTGGTTGGCCTCTGGTTCTCTTGTTTTCTGCTGACATTTATCGTACTCTATACTGCCAAATGGTATAAACAGAAGGGGGTGGAGGAGTGTGCTCCTCCCAAAGGATTCAGAGGCTTTATGGAATTGTTCATTATGAATATTTACGACACAGTCATCAAACCCTGTGTTGGAAAAGATTATAAAAAATATGCACCATTTCTTCTGATAATATTCTTCTTTATTTTTTTGAGCAATCTTTTGGGATTGATTCCGATATTTCCTTCCGGTGCCAATCTTACAGGCAATATTGCAGTCACTATGGGACTTGCTCTGTGTACCTTCGTGACAGTGAATGTCTTCGGAAACAAAGAATATTGGAAAGATATTCTTTGGCCTGATGTTCCCGTTTTTCTTAAAGCTCCTCTGCCCATTATGCCGATTATCGAGATTGTCGGTATTTTTACCAAGCCGTTTGCATTGATGGTGCGTTTGTTTGCCAATATTTTCGCAGGGCATTCCATCATTTTAGTCCTCACAAGTCTGATATTCGTAGTAGCAGGGATGGGTGCTGTGATAG
Source organism: uncultured Muribaculaceae bacterium (assembly GCA_964388595.1). Lineage (GTDB taxonomy): Bacteria > Bacteroidota > Bacteroidia > Bacteroidales > UBA932 > CAYMAX01. The sequence continues at coordinate 4,863 of CAYMAX010000041.1, read as the reverse complement.
GGACATCGATGACGGCAGTGTTCGTATTATTCTCTGTATTTATGCTCTTTCTCGAGATACTTGTTGCCTATATTCAAGCTTATGTTTTCACAATGCTTTCAGCTGTTTTTATAGGCCTGTCAAGACAAGAACATTTACCTAAAAAGAATCAACAAATTAAAACAAATATTAACCAATTAAATTAATTCAAAATGATTCCAGCAATTTTTGTAGCAGCTATAGAAGGTGCGATTATAGCAAAGGTCGCCAGTGTACTCGGAGTAGCCCTTATCGTGTTTGCAGGAGGTTGGGCCATTAGTAAAATCGGAAAGACAGCTCTTGAAGCTATTTCCCGTCAACCGGAATCTGCCGACGGTATCAGAATGTCTATGATTATCGTAGCAGCTCTCGTAGAAGGTATTTCACTTTTTGCCATCATTGTCTGCCTCTTAGTGGCTCTTTAGTGCTTAGTACTCTATGAATCTATTAATTCCAGATTCCGGACTTTTGTTCTGGATGATTGTCTCGATGGCTATTGTCTTCGGGATTCTGCTTAAGTGGGGCTTTCCGGTCATCATCAAGATGGTGGATAAGCGCAATGCCCGCATAGCAGATTCTTTGGCAAAAGCTGAAGAGGCCCGCAAATATCTTGATACCATCAAGGAGCAGGGTGACGCAATCATCAATGCAGCAAAAGAAGAAAACAGCAAAATGCTTCACGAGTCTATGGTGTTGCGTCAGCAATTGCTCGACAAGGCCAAATCAGATGCTCAAGATGAAAGCAAGCAGATTATATCATCCGGACGGAAGCAGATAGAACAGGAGAGAAATACCGCGATGGCACAGATACGTGAGCAGGTGGCACTGCTCTCTGTAGATGTAGCTGAGGCAATTCTTCGAGAGAAGTTAAGTGATGACCGATATCAGCAAGAATATATTCTTAAGCTCATAGACGAGATTAAACAGCAGCCAAAAGATAAAAAGTCATGAAAACAGGTCGTTTATCTGTAAGTTATTCACGTGCGCTTCTTCTTTTCGCCCAAGAACGAAAGGAAGATGCCCTCGTGTATGACCAGATGAACTCTCTCGTAAGGCAATTTAAAGATGTTGCCGGTCTGAAAGCCTGCATCGAAAGGTCGCTTATCTCTGAAGATAAGAGGCTTGACCTCCTTGTCAAAGCTTGCGGTATCAGAGACATCGACACCGATGGGTATTGTGTCAACAGATTTCTGAAGATGTTATTCGAGAAAAAGCGTGATCATATGATCTTGTCCATTGCACTTCAGTATGGAGAACAATACAGACACTGTTATAACATCCATCATGCTCTCTTGGTGACAGCCATTCCTGCAGCCCCTTCGGTGTGCGAAAAATTCAAATCTATTCTTGCAGAGATGCTTCATGGTACGATAGAACTCTCTACGGAAGTCAATGACAAATTGATGGGCGGATACAATCTCTCTGTGGACCAAATGGTGATAGATGCCTCTGTCGCCACTCAATTGGCAGCAGTCAGAAAAAATCTCAGTGAAAATTTATATAAAAAGAAATAGTATGTCAAATATAAAGCCATCGGAAGTATCGGATATCCTGCGTATGCAGTTGGAAGGATTGGACATAAGTGCCAAGTTTGAAGAGCGTGGTACTGTGCTTCAGGTCAGCGATGGTCTGGTACGTATATTCGGGCTTCGTCATGCTGAAACCAACGAACTCCTCGTCTTTAAAAATGGCATGAAAGCCATTGTGATGAATCTAGAAGAGGACAATGTGGGAGCTGTGCTGCTCGGACCTGTCGATCTGGTCAAAGAGGGAGACATTGTCAATCGTACAGGCTTGATAGCAAGTCTTCCTGTCGGCGAAGAACTTCTGGGACGTGTCATTAATCCTTTGGGAGAGCCGCTTGATGGCAAAGGACCTATTAAGGGGGATTTGGTAGAGATGCCACTGGAACGCAAAGCTCCCGGGGTTATTTTCAGACAGCCCGTCAACGAACCCCTTCAGACCGGACTTAAGGCGGTAGATGCCATGATTCCGATAGGACGTGGTCAGCGTGAGTTGATTATTGGTGACAGACAGACAGGCAAAACAGCTATTGCGATAGATACCATCATCAATCAGAGATCTTTGTTTTTGGCTGGTAAGCCAGTCTACTGTATCTACGTGGCCATAGGACAGAAAGGTTCCACCATAGCTTCCCTTGTCAACACCCTTGAGAAGTATGGTGCTATGGAATATACTGTAGTAATCTCTGCTACAGCTGCAGAACCGGCTGCCATGCAATATATTGCCCCATTTGCAGGAGCAGCGATAGGAGAATTTTTCAGAGATACGGGACGACATGCATTGGTGGTCTATGATGACCTTTCCAAGCAGGCAGTTGCATATCGTGAAGTCTCTTTGATATTGAGAAGACCTTGCGGAAGAGAAGCATACCCCGGAGATATTTTCTATCTTCATTCCAGACTTTTGGAAAGAGCTGCGAAGATTATCAATCAGGACGATGTGGCAGCAAAGATGAACAATGTCCCCGATTCACTGAAAGGAAGGGTGAAGGGTGGAGGTTCGCTTACAGCCCTTCCCATCATCGAAACACAGGCAGGAGATGTCTCTGCATATATTCCCACCAATGTTATTTCTATCACAGATGGTCAGATATTTCTCGAGACCGACCTGTTCAATAAAGGAGAAAGACCTGCTATCAATGTCGGCATATCGGTATCTCGTGTGGGTGGAGATGCTCAGCTCAAGGCTATGAAAAAGGTGGCCGGCACTTTAAAAATCGACCAGGCGCAATTCCGCGAACTCGAAGCTTTCACGCAGTTTGGAGGAGAACTTGACTCAGTGACTGCCGCTACCATAGACAAGGGTCTTAAAAACGAACAGTTGCTTATTCAGAAACAATATGACCCGATGCCTGTAGAACGTCAGATTGCCATACTTTATTGCGGTACCCATGCTCTGCTTAAAGACGTTCCTTTGAAAAAAGTTGCTGAATTTGAGACCACATTCTTTGAATTGCTTGAATTGAAATACCGCAAAGAAGTGTTGGATGTGTTGAAAGAGGGTACTATCAACGAACAGGTAATGCAGTTATTGGAGAGTGCTGCCCAAGAGGTCGCTTCGCATTTTATAGAGAAGAAAGAAGATACTAAAGTTCAATAGATATGCCTTCGCTCAAAGAGATAAGACGCAGAATCAAGTTCACACGCAATACACAGAAAGTCACTTCTGCTATGCATGTGGTCTCTTCTGTCAAATTGCGTCGTGCTCAGGAAGCGATAGGCAATATATTGAATTATCAACAAAATCTGCTCCGTATGATGGTATCGTTTCTCGAAGGAGACGATTCCTCACTTCAAAAATCGGTTTATACCACTCAACGTCCGGTTAAAAAAGTCACGATTATCCCCATCTCATCCAATACTGAGTTATGTGGAGCATATAATGCGAATGTGAACGAAAGACTGAAGAGTGTTGTAGATAATTTAGCCGGACTCTCTCCCAAAGATGATATTACGATATTCCCCATTGGGAAAAAAGTTGCTGATTTCTGCAAATCGCAAGGATATAATACTATCAAAGATTATGTCTCCCTGGGGTCTTCCTATGGTTCTGCGTCTGCTGCCGCCAATAACAGTGCCTCAATGAAAGAATTTGTTGACCACGTACAGGAATTTGCAGACAGAATGACAGAGCTATTTGTGTCTGGCGGCACAGACCAGATAGTATTGGTATACTTTCATTTCAGGAATGCCATGGTGCAGGAACTTCGCAATAAAGTGTTTCTGCCTCTCCAACTTCCTCCACGTCGTACCTCTCCCGAATATGCTGCTTATTACATCGTCGAGCCTTCTCGTCGCGAATTAATCGCGAAACTCTTACCCAAGGTTATTTTTCTGGAACTTTACTCCACCATTATCGACGCCATCACTTCAGAACATGCTTCACGTTCGCTCGCTATGCAGATAGCGAGTGACAATGCTGCCGACCTTTTGGATGATTTGGTAGTTCAATACAATAAATTCAGACAGGAAGCCATCACAAATCAGATGCTCGATATCGTCGGTGGAAGTATGGAGTAACTACATTATCTTGTCAGTCACTTTCTCACAATAATGGCAAAGGAGAGAGATTCTCTCCCCCTCTACTATGGTGGTGAAACGAGTCTCTATCTCCTGGTGATTAGTGACACACATAGGATTCATACACTTGGCAATGCCTACGATGGTCTCAGGCAGTGTGATTATCTTTTTCTCAATTACTTCATAATTGCGAATGATATTGATGCTGGCGTGAGGAGCTATGAGAGCTATCTTGTTGAGTTCATTATCTTTGAAGAATCTTTCAGATACTTTTATGATTCCTTTCCTTCCCATCGATTTGCTATCCAGATTGATACCGAATGTGACAGGATGTTTTGTCCCTGAAAGTCCTAGGATTTCAATTACTTTAAAGACTTGGTCGCTGGGTATGTGGTCGAGCACTGTGCCATTTTTAATAGCACTGACTCTCAATTGTTTTTCTTTATTTTCCATAATATATCTCCTATCTTTTGCCCAATAAATATGCAATTATAGCCATTCTGACATACATACCATTTTCGGCTTGCTTGAAGTAGTATGCGTAAGGGGTGTCATCTACATCTTGAGCTATCTCCTGAAGTCTTGGAAGAGGGTGAAGAATTTTTAGATTTTTCTTCACTTTGGAGAGCATGGATGCTTCAAGTGTGTAGACATTTTTTACTTTTTCATATTCGATAGGGTCTGTAAAACGCTCCTGCTGGATGCGTGTCATATAGAGGATATCGGCGTCATCTATATGCTCCGTCAGGTCTGTAGTTTCCTGATAAGGAATATGCTTGGCGTTGAGGAATTCTTTATATTC
>CAYMAX010000040.1:0-12359 GCA_964388595.1 uncultured Muribaculaceae bacterium | reverse complement strand
ATTCTGAGACTGGCGAGCGAAGAGTCGAGCCTCGAAGAATCAATTGACGTGGGCAGTCAATCAGTCAATCAAGCCTTTCGCAGCCCATCGGCAAATTGAATTCTGAGACTGGCGAGCGAAGAGTCGAGCCTCGAAGAATCAATTGACGTGGGCAATCAAGAATCAATTGACGTGGGCAACCAAAAACAGATTGCCGTGAGCAACCATTCAACGACTGGCGATCAAAGAGTCGAGCTCGTCCAGGTGCAAAACACCCCTTTTTGCACCTGGGCGGTCGTTGGAAGAGACCATTCAAAACCCACACTCCATTTTGGAAACTATTTAGATTAGATGTACATTTGATTGATAAAACTAAAGTGCTATCTATTAATCCCAATCATATAGAATATGAACGACACTCAACAAACGAACAATAACATTTCTGCTACAATTATTGACTTGGAAAGAAAGGCCTTGGAAAAATGGAATCATGGTGATCCAAGTGGATATATAGACCTTTCAGCCGAAGGTGTAACATACTTTGATCCATCTTTGGAACAACGAATGGACGGACTTGACAGCCTTAAAAAATATTACGAACCAATAAAAGGGCAAATAAACGTATCGAAATACGAAATGACGAATACAAAAGTCGTTTCCACAAATAAAATGGCGGTTATTACCTATAATTTACTCTCTTACACCGCCAATGAAGTATCAAAGTGGAATTGCACTGAAGTTTACATGCTTGAATCCAACGGACAATGGAAAATCATTCACACACACTGGTCCCCCTTCATCAAGCAATAAATCTCTAAAGACATTCTCTCCAGGCTTTACTGCTCCACCCAGATGAGTTGTTCCGGATGATAACCTCTTTCAGCAATGCGTTGGAGAAGAAATTCTTTATCAGAAGGCTGAAGCTGAGGAGTTCTGCTTAATATCCAAAGATATTTGGATGTAGAACTGCCCACCAGAGAGTAACGGTAATCATCTGCGAGTTCCATCACATAATAATCACCCCAGAAATTGAGAAAGAAAGCAACTTCGATTTTGGAAGGGACATTCTTGTCCGGAATACGTGCCTTGCCTTTAGTCTCTTTGTACTTGCCATCAAGACTCCCTTTGTGACCTGAATTGATAACTTGAATCAATCCATCTTCCCTGACGGAATATGAAGCTTTCACTCCCTGCATATCACGCTCGAAACTATGATCGTAGCGTGCAATTTCATACCAAGTGCCTAAATACCTGTCAAGTTCCAAAGTATCAACGACAGAATTGTCAAAGGACTCCTTTTCTGAGTTCTTAGTAGAAGAACAAGATTCGACGCCCAAAATGGTCATCAATCCGAAGATCAATAAATAAATCAAACGTTTCATAAAAATAAGTATTAAAGGTTAGAAGTTACTTCATAAAGACAAAATATACAGCGAGGATAAGGCAGACGAAAGCTGCGAGGTGATTCCACTGCAGAGTTTGGTTCTTGAAAGCGACCAGGGTAAATATGGAGAAGATAATAAGAGTTATCACTTCCTGAATCACCTTTAGCTGGACAAGGGTAAACGGACCTCCGTTGCCGTTGAACCCCAACCTGTTGGCCGGTACCTGAAACATATATTCAAACAGAGCTATTCCCCACGAGAATAGTATTATCAAAATCAGCGGCCAGTGCGATGTCAACTTCATCTCTTGAAGTTTGAGATGTCCGTACCAGGCCAATGTCATAAAAACATTGGATACTATCAGCAAAAGAATAGTGTACAATCCTTTCATGTTATCAGATTTAGCAGTATGTGTTATTACCTTACTAAGGACAAAAATAAGAAGTAATCTTTCACATTTATCACTACTTTTGAAATTAAATTTATCAATCATCTTCCTCAACTATGAAATCAAATGATAAAAGTCCGTTGGCAAACTCTCCAGATGTGGGTGAAGCCATCTTCGCAGGTGGGTGCTTCTGGGGTATGGAACACCTTATGAGACAACAAGAAGGAGTTTTGGATGTAATGCCCGGATACATCGGAGGGGACCTTGACAATCCCACTTACCAGCAGGTCAAGTCCCAAACCACCGGCCATGCCGAGGCTGTCAAAGTAAAATATGACCCCCGAAAAATCTCTTACGAAGAGATAGCCAAACTATTTTTTGAAATTCACGATCCCACACAGGAGGGGGGCCAGGGCATCGACATTGGCGACCAATATCGTTCAGAAGTTTTCTATTTGTCTCAGGAGCAGAAGAAAATAGCCGAAAAGCTCATTAACATTCTTAAGGGGAAAGGGCTCGCAGTCGTCACCCGCGTGACCCCTGCCACCCATTTCTATCCTGCAGAAGAGTATCACCGGAAATACTTTCTTCGCCACAGCGAAGCAACCCCCTGCCACATCAGAGTCCATCGCTTCTAAACTCCCAAAGAAATGAAAACATCAGAAATAATTATAAAAGACTTACAAAAATACGGCTCCGAGGAGCAGGCAGCACATCTTTCACAATTTTTTAAGACCGGTAAAGGACAATATGGAGAAGGGGATATTTTCATCGGATTGAAAGTCCCTGTGTCGGGTGAAATTACTAAAAAATATTGGGAAGTGGCTTCTCTTGAGGATATCGACACGTTATTGTCATCTCCATACCACGAAGTGAGGCTTGTGGCCCTTTTGATGCTTCTGACACAATACAACAATAATAAAAAAATCGCCAAGAAGAAGGACTCTGCAAAGGCTTTGATTGCCACCTGCAAAATGAAAGAGTGCATCGATTTCTATCTTTCTCACACAAAGAATATCAACAATTGGGACTTGGTGGATCTGACCTGTTACAAACTTCTTGGAGACTATCTGGGAGGGAGTAATATGCTCTCCGGCAAATTGTTGCCACCTGACAAAAGTGTTCTCTACCAATTGGTCAAGAGCAAAAATATGTGGGAAAGACGCATCTCTATCGTCACATGTATCTCCTTCATCAGATCGGGAGAATGCAGCGATGCCATCGCTATTTCCGAGTTGCTGCTTAATGACAAAGAGGATTTGATGCACAAGGCAGTCGGATGGATACTTCGTGAGGTAGGTAAAGCCAATCAGGATTTGCTGGATCAATTTCTCTCTGAACACTCCACTGAGATGCCACGAACAATGCTCCGCTATGCCATAGAAAAATATCCTGAAGCCCAGAGGCAGAAATGGCTTACTGAATCAAAAAAATAATTATAAATAAAACAATGAAAGCACTTCGTAAATTTTTAATTTTCTTTACCTGGTTTATCGGAATTGGTGCCATTTGTGGTATGCTGATGATGTTTATAGACCCTACCGGAGTCAAATGGGGTATGGACCCGTTACTGAAGATGTTGCAGGTGATGCCATTCCCTGAGATTTTTTTTACAAATTTCATCTTCTCTGGCATAGTGCTCTTCTTAGTCAATGGAGCTACGCAAATTTTTACCGCCATCACATGGCATCGCCATAGCCGCAGAGCACCACTCTACACTATTATTTGCGGAATAATTCTTATGGGATGGTGTATCCTGGAATGGGTAATTTTCTATTTTAACTTCCTGACAAATCTATATTTTGCTTTCGGAGTTATCGAGACATTGGCTGCAATTACTTACATCCACTTAGATAAACGCCAGCGCAACAAATTATTTGTTGAATAGCTCTTTGATGCCACCCAGAGAACTCAACAGATTTGAGGCTTCATAGGGCAGATAAATTGTCTTATTGTCCTTTCCGCTGACCATCTCTTTGAGAGTTTCGATATATTTTTGGGCAAGAACATACTGTGCAGGGTCTGTCTTGGTCTGTGCAATGGCCTCTGCGATGGTGGAAATGGCAGTAGCCTCTGCTTTGGCCTTCAGTATCTTGGCATCTGCCTCTCCCTGTGCCTCTATGATGACAGACTGTTTCAATGCGGTAGCCTGATTGATACGTGAATCTCTCTCACCTTCAGATTTGAGAATCACAGCCTGCTTCTCCCCTTCTGCATTTAGAATTTCAGCTCTTTTGCGACGTTCTGCCTGCATTTGCTGCTCCATGGCTACTCTCACACTCTCTGGAGGAGTGATATCCTGCAATTCCACCCTGTTGACTTTCACACCCCATTTGTTGGTAGCGTCATCAAGTACAGTCCTCAACTTGGCATTGATGGTATCTCTCGAGGTAAGGGTCTCGTCGAGTTCAAGTTCTCCGATGACATTTCTCAAAGTGGTCTGAGTAAGCTTCTCGATGGCATTTGGAAGATTATCAATCTCATATACAGACTTCATGGGGTCTACTATCTGGAAATAAAGAAGAGCATTGATTTCGGTCTGAACGTTATCTTTGGTAATCACATTTTGCTTGGGAAAGTCATACACTTGCTCTCTGAGGTCAATATCAGAACGAAGTGTATTGATGGCATAAGTTCTCCCCTGATAGTCTTCTTTGACAATTCTGGTATACACAGCTCTCGGACGGTCAAAAATGGGCCATATAATGTTGATACCGGAGTTAAGTGTACGGTGATATTTACCGAGTCGTTCGATGACTACTGTAGTAGCTTGTTTGACAATTTTAAGTCCTGCTATCACGAAGATAATAACTATCAACGCTATAATGCAGACTATGATTAATGTTCCCATTATTATTTGATTTTAACTGTTAATATTATACTGTCTCTGGAGACTACTGTGACTTTAGTCCCCTTTTCTATGACAATCTTCTTCCCCTCTTCTCCACTCTCTTCCTCTGCGACTGCCTTCCACTCATCTCCGTCGATTTTCACCCTTCCCGTCCCTGCATCTTTGTCGATGGTCTCACAAACCACTACTTCACGCCCTATCAGCGCATCTGCATTGGTCTGCACTTTCGCCTCTTTATTTTTATAAAAATATTTAAGAAGAAGAGGACGGATAAAAATAAATGCAACGGCCGTAACTATGGCAAAAATGATGATCTGCCATTTAAGATCGAGGGAGCATCCTGCTGCAATGGCTCCGCCAAAAGCTCCGAATGATACACAGATTATTGCAAATCCGGATGTAAAAATTTCTAAAATTACCAGGACTAATCCTATGATTACCCAAATGTGCCAAGGTTCCATATTGTGTTGTGTTAGAATTAACAAATATATCGCTTTTTATTTATTCAATAAAGACTCGAAGCGATTTTTTAACACAACAAAAGAGGACTACATATTCATAATCACTGCAAGAGAGGTGCAGCCTATGAAAACCCATAGGATGAGGCCGAGAATCATGGGGCGGAAACCAACTGTACGGATGGTCTCGAGGGAAAGGCCTGCTCCGATAAGGAAGAGGGTCAGAACCAATGCTTTGCGTGCCAGCCATACTATAGAAGTGATGACTACTTTGGGTATGGGGAGATATGTACCTGCCACCATTGCCAAGACGAAGAAGAGGATAAACCATGGAATGGAAATCTTGGAGTTTTTGTCCTTGAAGATAAAAGTAGTGACTATGGCTAAGGGAATAATCCATAATGCGCGGGTGAGTTTGACGGTGGTCGCCACTTGGAGGGCTTTCTCACTGAAAGCGGCACCTGCCCCTACTACAGAACTGGTATCGTGAATCGCCATGGCTGCCCATGTGCCAAACTGAATATCGGTCATCCCCAGCCATCTTCCGATAGGGGGAAAAATAAACAGGGCGATGGCATTAAGAATAAAAATAGTGGCCAGAGAAACAGAAATCTCACTTTCGCTTGATTTGGTAAGTGGAGAGACAGCAGCAATGGCACTGCCTCCGCAGATAGCCGTCCCTGCAGAGATCATATACGATGTGCCTTTGGGAAGTTTAAGGAGCTTTCCTATGAACCAGCCGATGACCATAATGGATGCCACTGAGACGATAGTCATGAGCATGCCTTCCTTGCCTGACTGGAGAGACTCTTCCAAATTCATCCCGAAGCCAAGTCCCACGACCGAATATTGAAGAAGTTTTTTGGAAATTTTCTTTGATTGGAAAGGAAAAGGATTTTCGAGTGTCATCGCATAGACGATGCCTCCCAGAAGTCCCAACGCCGGAGAGGTAAAGGTGAGTCCAATCGCTGCCAGAATAAAGAAATATTTGTTATACGGCTGTACTTTTGAGGCTAATGCTTTCATCTTAAGTTTGTGCTATCAGTTATTATTTTCGGGGGCAAAGATAGAACACATAATAAGAATAAAACCATCAAAAATGTCTATGACCTATAACAAATCCTTATGGCTCTTTGCAAATTCAATAAATCTCTCCACCAAAGGATTAAGTCCCCCAAGATTTGACACGAAGCGTAATTTTCTGGTAATGTCAAGACCGGTGATATCTATGATTTTGAACACCCCTGCCTTTATCTCACGAAGCACAGAACGGATGGAGACAAGTGCCAGTGTGTCAGTCTGAAGAATGAAATTCTTAATACTTTCCGTACTTCCAAGATTCAAAATTATATTCATCGAAGAAAGCGAGACAGATACTGAAGAGAGCGCATTTTCTATTACCTCTAACGTCCCGGAACCGGGCTCGCGGAGGACCAACGGCAGGGTGCACAAACGCTCCGGAGAAACTTCGTCCAATTCACGATATTTCCCATTAGCGTTTGTTATAAGGACCACTTCATCATCCAGAAAGTCCGAATAATGCAGCGAGGAGTCTATATGGTTCCCCTCCACAAACCCAATATCTATTCTCTTTTCGTGCAGCGCCTTCTCGATATGCTCAGAGTTGCCGCTCAGAAGGTTTATTTTGATATCGGGATATCGTTTGAAGAAAAGTGATATCAGAGATGGTATTACGTACTGACTTATAGTGGTGCTGGCTCCGATTTTAAGTTCTCCGGCAAAACTCTGGTTCAACTGGTTCATTTCAAACTCCAGAAGCTGGTAGTCTTCCGAAATGCGCAGAGCGTGCGAAAGCAGCAACTCTCCTGCAGGAGTTAATGAAATACTGATCCCTTCTCTATTGAAAAGGGATGTATGATACTGTTCTTCGAGTTCGTGGATATGTCTGCTGATGGCGGGCTGGGAGATATGAAGCTCATTAGAAGCCTTAGTGAAGCTGAGGTTTCTGGCTACACTTATAAAAACTCTAAGCCTGAAGTCTGACATAAATCTATTTAAAAAGTCCGTAAAGAAGAGCGTCTATCCTATCAGTGATAGAGGCAAAATCATCAGGTCTGTTGGCATAGTCAAGATGGTCCACATCTATGGTAAGCACCTGACCTTTATAGTGTGCTATCCATTCGTCATAACGCTTGTTGAGACCAGCAAGATAATCTATGCTCATGTTCTTCTCGTAGTCCCTCCCTCTTTTCTCTATCTGGGAGACAAGGTGCGGTACTGACGCCTTGAGATAAATGAGTAAATCGGGCACTTTGACCAAAGACATCATCTGCTCGAAAAGGGTCATATATGTATCAAAATCACGAGCAGAAAGATTGCCCATATCCTTATTATAGGCAACGAAAATATATACTCCCTCCAAGATGGTTCTATCCTGTATAATCACATCTTTGGAATGGGAAATCTCGAGCACATCTTTGAAACGCTGTGCCAGGAAGTAGGTTTCAAGGTTGTAAGACCATCTCTGAATATCCTTATAATAATCCTCGAGGTATGGATTGTGAGTCACTGCCTCATACTTCGGAGTCCATCCGTAATGGGCTGCAAGTAGCTCTGTAAGAGTAGTCTTGCCACTTCCAATATTGCCTGCGATACCTATATGCATAGTCGTTATCTATTTGTCGATATTTACAATCTTATATCGGGTGCTGCCAAGTCCTATCTTCTCTGCCCAATCGATGGTGTGCACGCCATGTTGCTTGTCTATACGTTCCAATAAGTCTGTCGGGTCATTGACTGCTGTCACTTTCTGACTGTTGATGATATCGACGCAAGCTCTGTCCAGTGCTACCGGGTCGAGGCTCGCCAAAATACCATAATCTTCAAGTTTGACAGGCTCCGGGTGGGCTACGCAGTCACAATCGATGCTCATATTATTCATCACGCTGATGAAAATAATTCCTCTCTCAGCTTTAAAATAATCTGTGACCGCCTGGGCAGTGGCCGCCATACTCTCCAGAAAACCATCCTGATCACTGATGTTCTCCGGGTCCCACAGATTATCGGGAGTTTGCAACTTGCCAACCGAATGGATGTATGCTTTCCCGTTACTGCTTGCACAGCCGATACTCAGGTTTTTAAGCGCCCCACCATAACCTCCCATGGGATGGCCTTTGAAATGGCTCAGCACCAGCATAAAATCGTAATGAGCCATATGCCCGCCGACGATGTCATACTTCAAATGAGTTTTGTCTCTGACAGGGATACGTATCTCGTCATATTCATCCATCAGGTCGACCGGTGCTATGGCATCGAAACCATGACGATGTATCACTCCCCAATGGTCTTCTGTCTTCATCCTATCCCCTTCGTATGCAGTGCGGCACTCTACTATCGTACCATGGACTTCATCTACAAGGTCAGAGATGAGGGCAGGCTGGAGATAATTGGGATTATCTCCTTCGCCTGTAGAAATTTTTACAGCCACCCGGCCCTCAGCCTTTACATCAAGTGCTTTGTATATTTTGACCAGGGATCTCGGAGAGATCTCTCTCGTAAGAAAAACTTTTGATTGCGTCATAGAATTATTGAATATCTCTGGCGCAAATTTAATCATTATTTCGGATCAATTCGCGACATTCGTCAAGAAATAGGCACCCATGGGATTTATTCCACCAGTGTCGAATTTATTCACAAATTGACCTTTGGAATTGTATATATACATATCACCTGTGGTGACATAATCGGAAGTGCCGATATAGACTCTTCCTGTCACTTCATCTGCCGATATTGAATAGACATTGTCCACTACTGATTCATCTGTGATGAATTTGCCATCTATTTTATCTGTTATGGCATCGTAAACATATATGACAGCGACAGCATTCCAATTGGCATCGTATGAGGAGCTTACAATGTATATTTTGTCATTTGCCCCTCTGGCCATCCAGGTGGGAACAACTCCATCTATCACTGAGACTTCATCAGTAGATGAATTTATCTTTTGAAGTTTGCTTGGCACATCATAATAGTTCCCTGTGGAAATGAGGTAGACATCATTCTGAGAATCTGTGAGAATATATTGAGGATTATCGCTGACATTGAGAGTCTTAGTCACGGACATTGACGAAGGGTTCACTACCGAGACTGTTTTGCCATAGTTGGGATAGTTAAGTCCTCCCGAATTGGCAACATAAAGTTTGCCATTGGCTGCTGTCACCTGTTCAGGGTTATCTCCCACTTTGACTGTGGTCACAGCGAAAGAAGAAGTGTCTATCTGTCCGAGGTATCCTTCGTAATAGGTCACATATACCTTATCTCCAAAAGTGGTAAAATAGCGGGGAGACAGATTGCTCAGTGTTCCGCTGACGGTAATCTCTTTGACTATCTTGGCAGTATGGTCTGTGACAAATATAACTTTGGACCCAGATGAAGCGATATACATCTTGGAACCGAAGATTAACATATCCTGACCTGTATCTCCGATGAGTTTGTTGTTTTGTTTTTTAAACACCTCGTACTGCACCTCTCCGGTAGAAGAATCGTAGCTTGCAAGGTTGGCATTGTTGTATCCGAAGCTACCGCTGTTGAGAATAAACACACCTACTGTTTTGACCGGTTCGGGGTCAGGGTTGTTTTTATTACAAGATACTAACAGCAACGAAGCTGCAACGGCGATTAATAATAATTGATTGACTCTCATAATGATATAATTTTAATAAGTAAATTTCAAAGTGAATCTGTAAGAACGCCCGGGCATAGGATAAAATTTAATTATATCGTATTGGGCATTTGCGACATTGAGTACTTCAGCCAGCAGCTTCAACTGACATCTTCCTATATGGAAAGTATGGTTTGCAGAGATGGTGTGGTCAAAATACCCTTCTATGAGATTGGATGGTATATTTTGAGGCAGACAATATCTTTCTCCCACTGCTGTCATCAGATATGAGATATTGACCCATTTATTGGTCCAGGAAAGAGATATGTTCCCCGAATGAACAGGGGTGTAGGGAATTTGATTATGATATGTTTTGGATTGCGGGTCGGTGGCATCTACTGCATATTGATATGAATAACTTCCGGAAAGATTTATTGACATCTTATGGGGTAGAGAGAAAGATATTGCAGCATTGACATCCAATCCGGCGATATCGACTCGAGAGTAATTTATCATCTTCCAGATAAACATAGTGGGAATAGCTACTATCTTGTCCCTCACTCCATTATAGTATCCGTCAATGGTCACGAGAGAGTAATCTATCACCCCATTGAGAAGCTGCCCGCTCCAAGTCAGCCCCAGATTAAATTGAGAAGCTTTCTCCGGAGCAAGATTTCTGTTACCGACACGTGCATAGTACAAATCGTTGAAAGTGGGTACGCGGAATCCGTCCTTGTAAGAGGCGCGAATTCTGAAATCGTAGTCTGAAAGCAATTTGAAAGATATGCTCGCGGCGGGAGATATCCTCCATTTATCAGATGCAGCCTCCCCCACTTTCACTGTCTCTTTGACAAAAGTACCGAGGGCGCTGACAGTAGCGGTCAACCGATTGCTCGTGTACTGCGCTGAAAGTGAAGTGAGTGAACTATATCTGATGGGGAACGGACATTCCGGGATGGTAGCAGTCAGAGTGTTTACGAAGAAATCCTCTGCCACGGCAAAATGAAGAAAATCAAATGGAGAGTACATTGCCGATAGAGAGCCATAGTACTCCATCTGAGTATACTGGTCTTCTACCAATCCATCGGGGTATTGCTCGTTTTGGTCACGATATTTATTCCAGGCGTATTGATAATTGACTTTTGCAGCTATCTTCCATTTTTCGCCAAGGTCGTTGTCGTAACTGACATTGGCAAATCCTATTTGGTCCCAAAGGCGTTCATAAGCTGTCGTATCATAAAGTACCACAGAGCCCGGGAGTCCGCGCACAGAGCCCAACCAATTGGCTTTTATCGACAGACGTCCGCTTTTACCCATGTCACCAAATAGATTCAGCTCTGCCCTGCCTGAATTGATATCGCTGTTTCTGCGCTTGTATTTAGTGACCAAATCCCCATTTTGGATGGTAAATGGATACTCCCCTTTGGAGGTAAGCCAGTCCCCTGAAGCGGACAGTATCCATTTCGAAGAGAGTCGCTGTTCGTACAGCAGAAATGGATTATAAGTGCCAAAAGAAGCGATGCGGATCTTGGCAGAGATGTTGACAGGTTTATCTTCATCAAAATGAGGATGCACTGTCTTGATATTCAATACACCGGCAGAGGCATACATTCTGGCACTTGTAAAGATGTCATCAGACTGACCTATGGAGAGAGATATCTTCTCTACATTGTCGATGGAAAATCTTCCTATATCTATCTGACCATTTTGAACATTGGAGATGCTTACCCCATCGTAGCAAACTGCTGTGTGCTGTGAACCAAGATTTCTGATGGATACAGTCTTTATCCCCCCAAGTCCTCCATAATCCTTGATGCTCGCACCGGAAAAAGTTCTTATCACTTCTGTCAATTCCTGAAGCCCCAAACGTTCTATTCGGTCCTTATCTATGATATTGACAGGAGAAGTCGTCCTGGCCGGAGAAGTTTGTTTGTTGGAGGTAATCACGGCAGGCCGCAGAGTGTCTATCTCAGGTTCCCAATAAGATGTTGGCAAGTTTTGAGCAGCCATTGGTATGGTGCACAACGAGAGAATGATGCTTATACAAAAGCATAGCACTAAACGCAATCTGCCGGTAACAAGACTATTGACCATTAAAAACTCGTTCTTGTGAGATCTTTACCCGAGAGCTCAAAGTTCAAGAGTGATGGCAGGTTTTCTGACTTGTTCCTTTCCGGCGCCTTCCCATCCTCAAATGGACAGTGGCTTAGAAAGCCGAAAAATATGTGGAACTCACAGCTACGGGTACAGTACCGGATTCGCACCGGATTCCCTATTATTGACTTCGGACGTTATCCGAAATCGGCACCATAACTCGGCGACAAATATAATCTATTTTCCATTATCCTAATTTATTTTTGGAATTATTAGTAATTTCGAAGTTCAAAAGATTGATAAATCCATATGAGAATACTTCACACAGCGGATTGGCATTTGGGACAGACTTTTTTCTCTTTTGACAGAGTGATGGAGCATCGTATGTTTCTCTCCTATCTTTTGAAAAGCATTAAGGACCTCAAGGTGGATGTTCTTCTTATCTCCGGAGATGTTTTCGACAATCCCAACCCCTCTGCACAGTCGCAGCGGATGTATTACGAATTCCTTCACAATGTGACTCAAGACAATCCTGAGCTGCAGATAATCATCATCGCCGGCAATCACGATTCTGCTGCACGTC
>CAYMAX010000039.1:0-12392 GCA_964388595.1 uncultured Muribaculaceae bacterium | reverse complement strand
GCTGCACGTCTGGAAGCTCCCAATCCTCTTCTTGAGACTATGAATGTGACAGTCAGGGGTCTCGTAAGGCACACTCCCGATGGAGATATCGACTATGACTATCTCATCGTTCCGCTCCTTAAGGGAGGTTATTGCCTCGCTGTCCCCTACTTGCGACAAGGAGATTATCCTCCAAGCGAAAGTTATTCTGAAGGGGTCGCTGCCATGTATCGAATTCTTTATGATAAAGTTAAAAAATCAGACGGGCCCATCATAGCTCTTGGACATCTGCAAGCCACAGGTTCAGAGATTTCTGATGGAGACGATGCCGAAAGGGCCAATAAGGTAGTCATCGGGGGTCTCGAATGTATTTCCCCCGATTCATTCGACAAAGGAATTACCTACACTGCCCTGGGACATCTTCACAGAGGTCAGAGAGTCTCATATAGAGACAATGTCCGTTATGCCGGAGCTCCCATCCCTATGTCATTCGCTGAGAAAAACAACAAGCAGGGAGTGGTCCTGATAGACTTCGAAGATGGTAAGACTACCATCGAGCCTCTTCACTATGAGTCTATGGTCAGACTATTGAGCATACCTTCTTCACCGATGCCTCCCGAAGGGGTCATTTCAGCCATTGAAGCACTTCCTGATGGTGAGATTACAGACTCTTCCCCTTATCTTGAGATCAAGGTTCTCGTCACTATCCCGGACCCGTCACTTCGCAGCAAGATAGAGGAAGCGCTCAAATCCAAATCAGTTCGTCTGGCCAAATTGTCTGCCATATCTCCCAAAAATGAAGAATACTCTCCACACAGCATCACTTTCGAAGAGATGAAGGCCACTGACCCCATGCAGATGGCCATCAATTATTATAAACGATATAGTCAGGGAGAAGATATGCCCGATACTTATCGTAGATTACTAACCAAGGCGATAGAGGAAGCAAAAAATGAAAATACTTGCCATTAGAGGGATGAATCTCGCCTCTCTGGAGGGAGAATTTGACATAGACTTCCAAAAGGAGCCTTTGCTTTCTTCGGGGATATATGCCATCACAGGGTGCACCGGTTCGGGCAAATCTACCATTCTCGATGCACTTTGCCTCGCTCTCTTTGAGAAGATGCCGCGACATCGCAACAGCTCAGGCAATGCCTCTATCAAGGATGTCAATGGAGATGAAATCTCTATATCAGACCCCAAAAACATACTGCGCAAAGGGACAAGCGCCGGATATGCTGAGGTGGAATTACTGTCTCTCAATGGGGACAAATATCGTTCTCGCTGGAGTGTTCGTCGCGCCCGCAACAAAGCTGACGGTTCATTTCAAGCCACAGAGATAACACTTTTCAATCTAACTGCCAACACTCAGGAACAAGGGACCAAAACTACCCTGCTTGAGCGCATAAGGGCACTCATCGGGATGACATTCGATCAGTTTACCCGCTCAGTGTTACTCGCCCAGGGAGATTTCGCCACTTTTCTCAAAGCAGACCGCAACGCCAAGGCGGAACTTCTCGAAAAGCTCACAGGGACAGATATTTACTCATCCATCTCCAAAATCATCTACCGCCTCGCCAAAGAGGCCAATGACGCTCTGAAAAGTCTGACAGAGAGAATCGGTGACATAGAACTTCTCGATGACCAACAGTTGGAGGAATTTTCCCATCAATTAACTTCTCTTAATGAGCTGCAATCCAAACTCTCGGCAGAAATAGACCTCGTCAAATCCAAAATCAGATGGTGGGAAGAAGATTCGTCTCTTCACCACAATATCAGGGAAGCTGAAGAAGAATTGGACAAAATTCGACTTACCATCCATGAAAATCAAAAAAGAAAGGATTATCTCTCTTCTTTGGAGAGATTCAACGAGATAAGGGACTCATACAGGGATACTAAGAATCTTAAGTGTCAGATAGATGCTCTAAATAAGGCCATATCAGATTCTAAAAATCTTATCAAAGAGAAAGAGGATGAACTTACCTCCGTAGCCAAGTCCATCACAGATGCAGAGGAATCATATAAAAAGGCCCAAAACCAATTTGAACTTCAGAAGCCCAATATCACCCGTGCTGATATTCTCGATAAAGATATTATCGCCACAACATCGAGATTTGAAAGCAAGAAGAAGGATCTCTCGTCCCTATCCCTCGATAAGAATAAATATGAATCGGAACTAAAAGCAGACAACGACCAACTTCAAAAGTTGGACGACCGAAAGCAAGCCACCTCCAAATGGCTTGCCGAACACCCACATCATAAGGAAATAGCCGATCAAAAAGAGCTTATTTGCGATTATATATTCAGGGCCAACTCCAAAGAAAAGGAAATTATCGGGCTTCAGAATAAGCTCGAAACCCTCTCCTGTCAGCTCCAAGCTGATGAGAAAAAATTGTCAGAATGTTCACAAGAAGCTCAACGTCTTGACAGTTTACTCCCTTCCGAGATAATGTCCCTTCGTGCCAAACTGGTCGAAGGCACCCCTTGCCCCGTATGTGGCAGTATTCACCATTCTCCTCTGCCACTGGCAGCATCCGAAATGGATGAAAAACAATTGGACGCAGCCAAAAAAGAAACAAAGGCCATCATTGATGCTCTCAAAGAGAACATCGACACGAAAAAACAAGCCCAAAATGGCTATAATACCACAATAAACAATCATCGGGCGGAGGCTCAAGAATACTTTACGAAGGTCTCTGAGAAGCTGGCCCATTTTTCAGGGTGGGAAAGCATGTATCATGACGGCACTTTGTCAGAGAGTCTCGACACTATTGCCAAGCAGTGGGCATCTCACGATAAAGAGATAAAAGATATTGAGCTCAACATCACAGCCATCTCATCCAGTCACCACACCCGTGAAGAATTATTAAAAAAAACCAATACATCACTCTCTGATAAAAAAGTAGAATTCACAGATTTGGAGAAGGGCCTCAATACTTTACGAAAAGAGAGAGCAACGCTTCTGGACGGCAAAGAGATTACTGTATTCGAAAACGAATACAACTCCCTCATCTCTTCACTCAAAGATACCATCGCCAAATATCAAAGAACTCATGCATCTCTTGACACAGAGATCAAAGGTCTGCGCAATAAAATAAAGGACGACGGCACTTCTCTGACAGGTTTTCTCAATTCACTCGACTCACTTGGGAAGAGCATCTCTTCATGGCAAATCAAGAATGGTTACGACCCATCAGAAAATACTGTTTTAGAGGACTTTATCTCTAAAGACAACTCTTGGATAGAGAGTGAACAGACATTCTTCCGCCTTCTGGAAGGGAGAAGAATCACAGCAGAGACCACCCTGCGAGAGAGACGAGCCTCTTTGGAGAGACATAACCTCGAAAAAGTCAGACCTTCCGAGCAGGAGACACAGGAGTATCTTGCAAAAGTCCTCTCTGAATATAATGACACTTTCCGCATCCAATCAGAAAAAGTCAATGACCTCTCCTCCAAACTTACCATTCACAATCAAAACAAAGATAAAGTAGCAAAACTCGAAAAGGAGCTTCAAGACAAACGCTCATTAAGTGAATCTTGGGCCCAATTGAACTTTCTTCTCGGCTCTGCAGATGGCAATAAATTCAGAATCGTAGCTCAGGGATGCACTCTTGATATCCTGTTGACTTATGCCAATATTCATCTATCCGAAATATCGAGGCGATATACTCTTCAACGCATACCGGGGGAGAATCTAGCTCTGCAAGTGGCTGACAACGACATGCTTGGGGAGGTACGTCCCGTCAATACCCTCTCCGGAGGAGAGACATTTCTCGTATCTTTGGCTCTTGCCCTGGGACTCTCTTCACTTACCACCGACAGAATGTCCATCGGCTCTCTTTTCATCGATGAAGGCTTCGGGTCCCTCGACAGCGAGACACTGAATATCGCAATGGACGCACTCGACCGATTGAGGGCCACCGGCAGACAGATAGGGGTCATATCTCACGTTACCGAAATGATGGAACGCATCTCCACCAGAATCAAAGTCTGCAAGCTCGGCAACGGCCGCAGCAAGATTGAGATAGAGTCGTCATCTATGATAAATCAATTATAAATCTATAAACCAAATCACTATGAAGCAAAACACTAAAAACATCATCTTACTGGTCATCAAGTGCCTTTTAGGTGCAGTTTTCTGCGCTTCGGCCATCATGAAACTTGTCTCTATCGACCAATTTGAACTCTATATCTTCAGTTTCCGCTTCTTCAATCTTCATCTCTCTTTCTTGGCAGCCAGACTTGTAATAGCAGCAGAATTGTTCCTGGGAATCGGATTTATCATGAATATCTACAACAAAGTGTTCATGGTATTTTATCTTATCATGATTCTCGGGTTTTCCGCGCTGCTGGTTTATACCATCTCTATCGGCAGAAGCGACAACTGTCACTGCTTTGGAGAATTCATCAAGTTCAACCCCGTACAATCTCTTATCAAAAACGGCGTTTTTCTCATACTCCTCCTGGTGGTATGGAAGGTCCCCTCATTTTCTTTCAGAGGGATGATGCCCACTGCATTTGCTGCAGCTATTGCATCTGTGGCAGTAGTATTTCTCGTCTCCCCTCCCGACAATTACACCGATTTCTTCAAAGCCAAAGCAGAAGACCTCAACAGAGAAAAATTTGCCAAGATACTGTCTGATTCGACCTCTCTGGCCCCGATTGCAGAAGGCACTAAAATAGTCTGTTTCTACAGCACAGAGTGCGATTTTTGCGCTATGGCATCTGAGAAAGTGGCCAATCTACAGCAGTTCTATGATATTCCGGAAGAATCGGTATTCATACTATTTTGGGGTTTGTCAAATGCGGAGTCAGTAGCGCATTTCTATGAAAAAACCCTCTCCCCTCACTACCAATACTCGATTATCAATGTAGTCACTTTCCTCGATGTGACCAATGGGATGATGCCCATCATCCTTATCACAAAAGATGGTGAAGTCATCCATGAATTCAACTATAGGAATATCAATCAGAACATCATCAGAGACTGCTTCCCCACATCCAACAGATAAGTACCCTCGGGAGCTTCACAGCCCTGTACAGAATAGTGTTCTGCCACAGAAAGATAGAAATCGATAATTGAGAATTTCTCGGGCCATTGATGCATAATGTCAAATAGGCCCCCAGAAAGAATATGAATGCCCGAAAAGGCGAACTTACGATAGTCATGAAGGTCGGCTGCGGAGATGCCGCCTTTCATCTCTCCGGTAGTCTCATTGGTCCAGCCCCTGAGATTAAGATTCTTATCGAAAAGAAGATAACGTGAGGTTTTTCGATAATTTACCAACAACAATGCAGGAGATACTTCTTCCCGATAACCATTGAAAAACCATTTCAAATCTACATCGGAAACTATATCGACGTTGTGAACCACAAATGGAGACATCGAAGGGCAATCCTCAAAATCTCTCGTCAGAAGCTTTTCGGCATGCTTTATGGCCCCTCCCGTGTCTCTTAGTAAATCCCTTTCGTCCGAAAAAGCTATCTCGACACCGAAACTATCATGAGCCGAGACAAACTCTTCAATCTGGTCAGCAAAATGATGAATATTGATAACTATATGACTGACACCTGCCCCCTTTAACCGCAATATCACCCTCTCAAGCAAAGGGACACCCTGATAGGAGACAAGAGCCTTGGGCATAGTATCGGTAAGAGGTCTGAGCCTGGTACCCAATCCAGCTGCCAAAATCAAAGCTTTCTTAATCTCTGTCATAGTCTGAACCAATTATCAATACTCTTTTTCCAAGCCAAGTTCTCGATGATAAAGCAACACTTTTATATCGTACTTCTTGGAGAGATAATCTGCGAGGTGCTCTGCACAATAGACAGAACGGTGCTGACCACCGGTACATCCAAAAGAGAACATCAGAGAATTGAATTTTCTCTGAATATACCTCTGAACGTGGGTGTCGGCAAGGGGATAGATATTTTCAAGAAATTTTACGATGCCACCATCTTTTTCAAGAAAATCTATCACTTCTTTATCAGTCCCGTTGAAATGGAAAAAATGTTCATATTTTCCCGGATTGTTAATCGCTCTGCAATCAAACACATATCCCCCTCCGTTGCCACTGACATCATTGGGAATCCCTTTCTTGTATGCAAAACTGAAAATTCTGACTACTAGTTTCTTGTCCATCTCCATATCGCTGAATTGCCTCATCTCGGTAAGTTCCAGCAACAATTTGGAAAGATATGGATATTCTGCGAATGGTTCTTTGAGCAGGACACGAAGGTTGTCAATGGCATAAGGGACACTTTTCAGAAAATGAGGTTTCTTCTCAAAATAACCTCTGAATCCATAAGCACCCAGTACCTGTAGCATCCTGAACAACACAAAATGCCTGAGCTGAGAATTGAAATCTTTCTCATTGACAGAAATATATTTTTTCAAAGAATCAAGATATGTGGAGATGAGCTCCTCCCTCAATTCTTCTGAATAATTGGCTTTGGCCTGCCACATAAAGGAGGCAACGTCATAATAGATAGGACCTCTTCTTCCGCCTTGGAAATCAATGAAATATGGCTTACCATCGTGGAGCATCACATTGCGTGCCTGGAAGTCGCGATACATGAAAGTATCGGAAGAACTGCGCATGAGGACATCCCCCATCTTGGTAAAATCATCCTCTAGGATATTTTCATTGAAATCCAATCCTGTGGACTTGAGAAAACAATATTTGAAATAATTGAGGTCGAAGGCTATCATCCTTCTGTCAAACTCAGTCTGTGGATAACATACCGAGAAATCCATCCCCTCTGCCCCTACGTACTGCAGAAGAGGAAGATATGCCACAGTCTTCTTGAGAAGGTCACGCTCTTCCTCACTGTATGAACCTTTGTCACGACCATCAGAGATGACATCATACAGCACAGTATCTCCCAAATCTTCCTGCAGATAGCAGGTAAAATTTTCATTGTGTGCAATCACCCGTGGTACATTGAGCTTTTTATCACGGAAATGCTCTGCTATGGCCCAGAAAGCCCGATTTTCTTCCACAGACGTACCTGAAGTTCCTATCACATTGCCACCTCCGCCACTGATTCTGAAATATCTCCGGTGACTTCCCGAAGAGGGCAATTCTTTAATGTCCGTCACACTTTGGCAAAAATGTTGCTCATATAGGGCTTTTACACTATCCATTAGATTTGATTTTGCGCAAATTTAAGTAAATAATAGTACATTTGTGAGTTTTATGAGGATTGGAGTTATTAAAATATCACTGATCGGTCTATTGTCTCTTTTATCCATTGAGACATTATTTTCGCAGACTATTCCTGACTCCTCCAAGGTGTCGGCATCTGACACGCTTAAGACTTCCGTAAGAGATACTACAGCCAAAGCCATCACTGATTCTACCATATTGGCTATATCAGATTCCACCGCAGTGGCACCTTCTGATTCGACCATCAAAGCTCCGTCTGATTCGACCATCAAAACTCCTTCCGATTCGACCATGGCGGCACCCTCTGATACCTCCTCAACGGCTGACTCAATTGTCGTCGTGATACCCTCTGCAAAAGAACTTCGCAAGATCAGAAGGGACAGCCTCAAAAATGTCAGAGACAGCATACGATGGGCCACTCCTCGTGTTTTGGAAACATCAGCTTTTCCCGATTCGCTTTTCTACAAACGCATTATTTCCTGGACAGCCAACACCAATGTCAACAATATAAAACCGCACAAGATCGACACCACTTACAATGACTGGTACACAGAGTATCCATTCATGAAAGAGGATGTCAATTCCACCTACTTGGGCACCGTCGGTTCTGCCACTCAGAGTTACAGTTTCTTCAAGAGAAGAGAGATGAAATTGTTCCCATCGTATTCTCCCTATCTCATCTATTCATACACGCCGGATGATGTTCCTCAACTCAACACCAAGTCTCCATATACTGAATTGGCATATTGGGGCACTTTGCTCGACTACAAAGACAAAGAGGAGTCAAGTATGAGATTCCTTCACAGCCAGAACATCACCCCTGCCCTCAACTTGCAATTTCTATATATGCAATTCGGCGCCAAAGGTCTTTTGCTGAAAGAAAACACCAACAGCAGGTCTGTCAAATTGGTCGGCAACTACCTTGGAAAGAAATATATAAATAATTTTGGGCTGATTCACCACAATATCACCCGTCAGGAAAACGGAGGTGTTCAAAATACCTCAATGGTGCGAGATACCACCGTTGACGCCAAGACTCTTGCCATCAACCTCAACTCAGCCAACAATAAACTCTCGAGAAATACCGCTTTCATCAATCATCATTACAATATCCCTCTGAAAATAAAGCGGGACACAGCAGATACTCTCGCCCTGAATGACGGGCCCATGATATCTGTAGGGCACTACGGAGAGATTTCGAGATATTACAGATATTATAACGATGAGATATCTCTGACAGACAATGTGGGTCGCTCATTTTATCACGATGCCTTCTTCATCAACCCCACCACTTCATCCGACTCTATCAGAATGTTGAGAATCGAGAACAAAGTTTTCTTCAGACTCCAACCATGGTCCTATAATGCTGTAGTGTCCAAGATAGATGGAGGTGTGGGATATCAATGGCTCGATATTTACTCCTTCAACCCCTCAATGTTTTCTAGAGGCAACAGCAACACATACCAGAACAATATGTATGTCTATGCCGGTGCCAGCGGACAATACAGGAAATATCTCGACTGGTCTGCTTTTGGCCAATACCACTTCATGGGCTACTACCAAAACGATTTCAATGTAGATGCAGACGTCAAAGTATCTTTCTACCCATTTAAAAACAAAAAAGAACCCATCGAGATAATAGGTCGATTCAGCACTGCCCTTGAGCGGCCCGATTGGTTCTCCAATAATTACTACTCCAACCACTATGTGTGGAGCAATAATTTCAATAAAATATCCACGACTAAAGTGATGGGAGAGATTAATATTCCCAAATGGAACCTCTCAGCATACGTGGGCTATTCATTGATTAAAAATCATGTCTATTACGATACACTAGGCATAGTGAGGCAAAACGAAGACCTCATCAATGTCTTGAGTGTCTATTTGAAAAAGAACTTCAAGGTGTGGTACCTTCGTTTCGACAATCAGGTTCTTTTTCAACTCTCATCGAAACAGGATGTTCTTCCTCTTCCTATGGTATCTGCCCATCTTCGCTATTATTTTGAATTCGTAGCGGTCAAAAATGCCCTTACCATACAAATCGGTGCCGATGGCACATACAATACCAAATACTATGCCCCTGCTTACAATCCGGCACTCGGAGCATTTCAAAATCAGGAGACAGAATACGTAGGAAACAACCCTTACATCGATATATTTGTCAATCTTCAATGGAAGAGGGCAAGTATCTTTCTTAAATGCACCAATGTGGCGCAAGGAAAACCGACCGGAGATTATTTTTCAGCTTACCAATACATCAAACCAAAACGAGGATTTAAAGTCGGTATTCATTGGCCATTCTACATTCACTAATGGTTAGTGCTATGAGACAGTGGATAAAGTATTTGATAGCCCTTGTCGCTTTGATTTTTCTTACATTCATCATAAAGACATCAAGCGAGAGAAACACTTATCACACATATTTCCTCAACAGAGATTCTCTTGTCGCTGCTATCAATATCGACAGGAGCATATTCTCCTCCAAGGGTTTCCCCATCGGTTTTCAATACAATCTTCTCAAAGAATATGCTTCTGTACAGAATTGCAAAATCAATATCACCACCACCGATTTCGAGAGCGATTACTGGCAGATGATGCTCGATAAAGAGGTTGATATCATAGTGTTGGAAAACAGCGACACCATCCCCGATGCTTACCTCCATAAAATAGCCCGCAGCATACCCATGAATGACTATTCCTGGGCCGTACGACTCTCTGATGTAGAGCTTCTCGACAACATAAACATCTGGCTGAGCTACTACATGCAGAAAAAAGAATACAGGCATCTTGTCAATCGTTTCTTCCGCTCTTACAACATAAACACTCATATCGACAATATGACTCAGACCAACTTCCTCTCCCCCTATGACGACATCATCAAGAGGCAAAGCAAGGTGATAGGATGGGATTGGAGATTATTGGCCGCCATCATCTATCAGGAATCCCATTTCTCCATGAATGCTCATTCTGGGAAAGGGGCTACAGGACTGATGCAGGTACTTCCCTCGACTGCGGAACACTATGGCGTCTCTGATATCTATAATCCTGCGGAAAATGTGAAAGCAGGGGTGCTGCATCTTCGTCATTTGAAGCGAATATATGAGACTGAAGGGATGGATTCTGCCAATGTGGTCAAGTTTACTCTCGCTGCCTACAATGCAGGGGAAGGGAGAATCGAGGATTGCATCAATTTTGCCATAGCCAATCATAAAGATTATCGGGAGTGGGAAGAAGTATCAAGGACCATCCCCATGATGAAATTGCCTGAAAATTACGCAAATGCAGATTATCTGCGATACGGAAGGTTCAATGGCAACCAGACCATCAAATATGTTGACGACGTACTTTCCAAATACGAAGATTACAGGTTCGTGATAATGCCGTAATAAGCTCTATCGTCAGTTCACTTTTATAGTTTTGTCCGGAGATACTTTCGAGATAAACATCGAAGGGATAATCATAATGAGCATCATCAATACGAAGGAACAGATGTTGAGAACTATCATCGTGACAGGCTCTATGCTTATGGGCACCTCGCTCACGAAATAATTTTCAGGATTGAGTGTGATAATCTTGCCGTATTTCTGTATCAGAGCGAGAGAGAATGCGATAATATTGCCTATCACCATCCCCTTGAGGACTATCATTCCCCCTCTGTAGATGAAAATGGCACAGATATCACGCGTCTTCATACCCAAAGACTTGAGAAGTCCTATCATAGATATTTTCTCGAAAAGGATGATGAGCAGCCCCGAAATCATATTGAAACCAGCCACCACTATCATAAGTATCAAGACCACAAGCACATTCAGGTCCAAAAGAGCGAGCCAGTCAAATAAGTGAGAATAGACATCGCTTATCTCTTTGACCACCACCGACTGATCATCGGGAGTGTCTTTCTGATCGATTATCTGAAATATCTGATTGAGCACATTTTCTCTTCTTTTGGTACTGTTGGCTGTTCCGCTGCCTCCCAAAGATACTTCTACACAGGAAGCCTGATGTTCGTTCCATCCATTAAGACGTCTTGTATGCCTTATGTCGCATACCACAAGTCTCTCGTCGAGGTCTTCAAGCTGGATGCTGTACATACCACTTATCACAAAACTTCTTGCCCTGACATTTTCCCCAATGAAATAGGCCACTACCTTATCCCCGACTTTATAACCGAGCATATCTCCCAAACGCCTCGAGACTAATATCTCATTGCTTACCCCTTTGGAAGAAAAATCGGGAAGAGAACCTTCTACGATATGTGCAGCAAAAAAATCAAGTTGATAGAGAGAATCGACCCCTTTAAACAGAATCCCCTGCACATTTTCATCTGTCTTAAACATACCGGGGCAATAGACCACAGGGTCGAAAGATTTGACCTGCTTAATGGCTTTAATATCTTCGAGATATGAAAAATCATAGTTGAGAGGATATTTATCATTGGTTATCTCCTGACCCGGTACCGTAAAAAGTATCTCCCCGGAGAAGCCGACTGCCTTCTCTCCTATCTCTTTTTTGAAACCATCGGATATTGCGATAGCTATTATCATCACTATCATGCTTATCGCAATGGAAAAACAGGCAATTCCGCTCTTTCCACCTATCTTTTTGGCTAAAAATAAATTT
Source organism: uncultured Muribaculaceae bacterium (assembly GCA_964388595.1). Classification (GTDB taxonomy): domain Bacteria; phylum Bacteroidota; class Bacteroidia; order Bacteroidales; family UBA932; genus CAYMAX01. Next base: position 624 of record CAYMAX010000039.1, on the reverse strand, counting down.
AAATTCATATCTTTGAAGCCCCAATTCACAAAGATAGGAGTTTTTGCGAAGAATCAACAATAAGCGGAAATAGCTCAGTCGGTAGAGCGTCGGCTTCCCAAGCCGAAGGTCGCGAGTTCGAGACTCGTTTTCCGCTCCAAAAGTCATCAGCAATGATGACTTTTTTGTTTATAATTTATAACTTTACAAGAAATAAACTCAAACCAATGATAGACGACAATCGCAACATGATTATCGCATACGGCACTGAAGGTCCGATATGCATTCAAGGACATCTCATCAACAGACACGGACTGATAGCTGGTGCGACAGGCACCGGCAAGACTGTCTCTCTTCAGGTGATGGCGGAAACTTTTTCACAGGCCGGTATCCCATGTTTTATGGCCGATATGAAAGGTGACCTTTCTGGCATAAGTCAGCCAGGTGCCATCAATAAATTTATCACAAATCGCTGCGAAGAATTCGGCCTCTCTGATCCTACCTTCTCAGGCTGTCCCACCAGATTTTTTGATGTTTACGGAGAACAGGGGCACCCCATGAGAGCGACCATCTCAGATTTGGGACCTGTCATGCTCTCCCGACTGCTCGGACTCAACGAAGTACAGTCCGGTTCTCTTCAGATAG
>CAYMAX010000038.1:0-12443 GCA_964388595.1 uncultured Muribaculaceae bacterium | reverse complement strand
ACCCACGACCTGCTCATTACGAATGAGCTGCTCTACCAGCTGAGCTAAAGAGGCTTTTTGAGGGGGCAAATGTAGAAATTATTAGTAACAAACCAAAATGATGAAAAGTGACATATTGATAATAGGAGGGGGAGCTGCAGGGCTTATGGCAGCTGCTGCTGCAGCCGATTCTGGTCTTATTGTCACTATTGTAGAGAAGAATCTTGAATGTGGACGGAAAATACTCTTGACAGGCAAGGGAAGGTGCAATCTCACCAATTCTGCCGAGTGGGATGACTTCGCAGAGCATATTCATCCTGACAGCAATTTCTTTAAAAATGCATTCTATCAATTTTCCAATTCAGATGTGATATCTTTCTTTGAAGAGGCTGGGATGAAAACTGTCGTTGAGAGAGGGATGAGAGTCTTTCCGGCTTCAGGAAAAAGTAGCGATGTCCTCGGGACACTTCGCCGGGTAGTGGTGGGTAAAAATGTGGTTATCATTAATAATACAGAAGTAATATCTATTAACATCGACAGCGATGGCTCATTGTGCGCCGATACCATAGTCAACGAGCATTCCAAATCGGGCAAATTTTTACTTCATCCACTGCCTATTTTTGCACGTTCTATCATTCTTGCCACAGGGGGATTGTCTTATCCATCTACAGGGTCCACCGGAGACGGGCTGAGAATTGCGTCTAAAATGGGGCACAAAATTGTGAGTCCGTTGCCATCTCTTACGGCATTATTCCCTTTCGGATACGATTTCCGTCTTCAAGGTATCACTCTTAAGAACATCAGAGTTGATTTAATTGTCAATGATAAGGTGGTGCAGTCCGAAAATGGGGAACTCACATTCACAGATAACGGGATAGAGGGAGCACTTGGCTTTAGAGTAAGCAGAAGGGCTGTTATGGCTCTTACTGACCATCAGAAAGTGGAATTACTCATAGACCTCAAACCTGCCTTAAGCGAAGAGATGCTGAAAGCTCGTTTGGAGAGGAATAACATGTTTGATATGCCCATCAGAAACATATTGTCTGATATGCTACCTTTTCCTGTCATTAATCCTTTTATCCAATCCAATCCCGGACTTAATGTCAAAAGTCTACCCTCAAAACTCAAGAATTGGAAATTTACCATCAAGGGATTTACGGGCTATGAAAGGGCCGTAATCACCAATGGAGGCATCTCCCTGGATGAAATATCGAGGAAAACGATGGAATCTAAAATTGTTCCGGGTTTGTTTTTTGCCGGAGAAATAATGGACCTTGATGGAGACACTGGAGGTTTTAATCTCCAGATAGCTTTCTCTACAGGTCATCTTGCTGCTATCTCGGCAGTGGAAAAGTTAAAGAATGGTAAGGTCGATAATAGTGTTTCCGTCCCATAGAGTGATGAGACGTCCTTTAGGATTAATATCAATCTCCTGAGATAATTCAAAACTGATAAAGTCACCCATTCTCACAGAACCATAGTGGGTGAAATATTCTATTCTGTCATAAATCTCCTTCTGAGAGGGAAAGTGAAGGTCCAAATGAAGATCGACATTGTCAATCATAAATCTCAAAGAGGTCTTTTCTTTCTCAAAATATTCTGAAACAGGGGACAATTGAAGAGGAACTATGGTGGTAAAGTCAAAAGAATTGACGATGAAAAGGTTGTTGCTATCATCCTCTGTCGTCAGGACAGGGTGGATAAGAATTCCAAAACTAAATGAGTCGATATATCTCTTTGCAAATCGTGACGAAATACTTTTGCCCGCTCTGTTGACTTTGAAGACGGCAACTGGTGAAAAAGTAATGCCGGCTACTCCATCAGGAACGAAGTACCTGTCGATAGTTCGCACCAGAGTGCTGTCCGGTCGTATTATTAAAGAATTATCTGCAAAATGAGATATCAGAATATTCACTTCATCGATATTTTAATCTCGGTAAGTATCTTCTTGGTGTCAAGGGTGAAGTCTCCATTCATCATCCACGAATAATAACTTGGCTCAGTGGTAAGAACTTTAGATACAGGCACTCCTTTGTGCTTTCCGAAATTAAATACAGGCACATTCTGGTCGTTGTAGATGATTCTCCCTGCATAATCTGCAAATTTACTCTTGGTGGAGAAATCTGCCAGAAAAGATACATCATTTTTGAGAGTGTCAGCATACATATCGAGCTGTGCCATAAGTATCTCGTATGTTGCCAAAGTGTCTGCTTCAGCTGAATGGGCATTCTCGAGATTTTTCTTGCAATAAAATTTGTATGCAGCAGAGAGGGTGCGCTGTTCCATCTTATGAAAGATATTCTGTACATCCACAAGTTTTCTCTTTCTGAAGTCGAATTCGATACCTGCTCTCAGAAATTCTTCGCTTAGAAGAGGGACATCAAATTTGGTAGAATTGTATCCTGCTATGTCACAACCCTCCATCCATTTGGATAGAGATTTGGCTATGTGGGCAAATGTGGGGCAATCTTTCACATCTTCGTCAGAAATACCATGAATAGCCTGAGATTCCGGTGAAATCGGGATAGTGGGATTAATCCTGCGAGTCTTGACTTCCTGGTCGCCGTTTGGAAGAACTTTTACGGCACTGATTTCCACAATGCGGTCGGTAGCGACATTCAACCCTGTACTCTCTATATCGAAAAAGAGCAGGGGATTTTTAAGATTGAGCTGCATAATAAAACTATACGGGGATGCGAATAGGCATCAACAGTGAGCAAATATTTTCGTCAGGGTCCTTTTCTCCTGCTTTGAGGATAAGTCCTGCGCGAGTAGGGTCAGAGAGTTCCAGGCAGACTTCTTCGTATGGAAGATTGTTGAGAATCTCGATGAGGAATGAAGATTTGAAACCGATATCCATAGGGTCTCCGTCGTATTGGCAGGAAAGATTTTCGTGAGCAGATATGGAGAAACTCAAGTCTTGAGCCGAAATGACAAGTTTATTGAAAGAGAGAGACAGCTTGACATGAGAGGTGCCCTGATTTGAACATACGGCTACTCTTTTAACAGCATTGAGGAGATCAATACGTGGGATAATCAACTTGTTGGGGTTATTGGTAGGTATTACTGACTTGTAAGCAGGATATGTACCTTCCACGAGCCTGCATATCAATACATTGCCATCAAATTCGAAATAGGCATTCTTGCCATCGAAGATAATCTTGACATTTTCTTCCACCTTAGGGAGAATAGACCTCAAAATCGTAGCAGGCTTTTTAGGGAGAATAAAAGAAGACTTTTCTGCTGAACGGATGTCATATCGGGTGTAGCAGACAAGTTTGTGAGAATCAGAAGCTACAAGAGATGTACTATCAGGAGACATATCGAAGTAAACGCCATTCATCACAGGTCTTATCTCTTCATCTGCAGTGGCATAGATGGTGTTGTTCAATCCTGAAAGAAGAAGCTCGGCCGGCATGCTGACAGATATGGAGATGTCTTCCAATTTGGAGGCAACAGGGTAGTCGTCTGATGAGAAGAATGGTATCTTGGATGCACCGCTTGCCCAAGTGATTTCTAAAATATTGTCCTTATCAGAAGTACTGAAGGTAAGAGGTATATCAGGAAATTCTTTGAGTGAATCGGTCAGAATCTTCGCAGGAACTGCAATCTCACCCTCCTCCTTAACGTCATCAATCTTAATATTCGTCTTTAATGTCATCTCGAGATCACATGCTGTTACTTCCAATACATTTCCTTTCAAGACAAAAAGAAAGTTGTCAAGGATTTGCAGGGTGCTTCTTGTGGGAATCACTCTCGAAACGGAGAGCAATCCGTGCAAAAGTTCTGAACTTGATACTGTAAAATTCATATTATCAATTATTAAATATTAATTCCTCTATTTTAACTCACAAATATAACTAACTTTGGCATATAATTTGAGTTTTTGGCAATAAAAATTTAATTATTCCTTGTATGAAAAATAATATTCTGTGGGTAATAATTGTTTCAGCTTTGGTGGGCGGTCTGACCTCCTACATCGTTGTTAAGAAAGTTAAACCCCAAGAGCCTCAGGCTTATGTTTACAATAATGATAAGCCCTCCAAAACAAATGTAAATGTCTCCAATGATTATCCCGAATTTACATATACTGCCGAAATGTCAGTAAAAGCAGTCGTGTATGTCAAGGTTGTAAAAAAAGGGGTAACTGTAAAAGCGCCCACATCTCTTTTTGAATATTTCTTTGGCTATGGTGGAGGTATGCAAAGGGAACAGGTGGGGAGCGGTTCCGGAGTTATTATCTCTGATGACGGATATATTGTCACCAACAATCACGTGGTCTCAGGGGCTACCGACATAGAAGTTACTTTGGAAAATAACAAGACCTTCAAAGCTGCACTTGTTGGTACAGATGAAGCTACTGATGTGGCTATCATCAAGATTGATGCACAGAATCTTCCTTCACTTCCTTTCGGAGATTCGGACAATCTGCGATTGGGAGAGTGGGTACTTGCCATAGGAAGTCCGTTCGGTCTTATGTCCACTGTCACAGCAGGTATTGTGAGTGCGAAAGGGCGTCAGATGCAGGAAAGCAGCAACCCCGGCGAATTGAGGATAGAATCTTTTATTCAGACAGATGCCGCAGTGAATCCTGGCAATAGTGGTGGAGCTCTTGTGAATATCAAAGGCGAATTGGTGGGGATAAATACCGCCATCATTTCCAATACCGGTTCCTACGCCGGTTATTCTTTTGCAGTACCTGTAAATATCGTGAAGAAGATATCTGATGATTTTATTCATTATGGGTCGGTGCAAAGAGCTGTTTTGGGAGTCTCAATGCAGAATATTTCACAAGATTTTATGACAAAATATCGTCTTGCCACTATGGATGGAGTCTATGTCGCTGAAATATCCAGAGATGGCGCTGCAGATAAAGCAGGCATTCGCAGAGGCGATATTTTGGTCTCAATTAACGGGCAAAAAGTGACCAGTACAGCTACCGTTCAGGAGATTATTAATAAATACAGACCCGGTGATATTGTCTCTCTTGAAGTAATCAGGGGGACAGACCATCAGCAATACGAAGCGTCATTAATGGGCAGGTAGCAGATTTTTATAAAAGTTTTAATAAAAATTGCTATATTTGCGCCCAATCGTTTTTTATGAGACAGCTAAAGATTACAAAATCCATAACCAACAGGGAGAGTGCTTCCCTTGATAAGTATTTGCAAGAGATAGGAAGAGAGGAACTTATCACAGTTGAAGATGAAGTGGAATTGGCTCAGCGTATCAGAAAGGGTGATCAAGAAGCCCTTGAGAAGCTTACGAGAGCTAATCTTCGCTTCGTCGTATCTGTTGCTAAACAATATCAGAATCAGGGGCTTAGTCTTCCTGACCTTATCAATGAAGGTAATCTTGGACTTATAAAAGCTGCTGAGAAATTTGATGAAACTCGTGGATTTAAGTTCATCTCCTATGCTGTTTGGTGGATAAGACAGTCTATTCTTCAAGCTCTTGCCGAGCAGTCCCGTATAGTCAGACTGCCACTTAATCAGGTAGGCTCTCTCAATAAAATCAACAAAGCTCTTTCCAAATTCGAACAGGAAAATGAGAGAATGCCCTCTGCAGATGAACTTGCAGAGATTCTTGATATTCCTCGTGAAAAAATAGCAGATACTCTCCGAGTGTCGGGAAGACATGTTTCTGTCGATGCTCCATTCGTGGATGGTGAGGACAATAGTCTTCTTGATGTTCTTGTCAATAATGACTCTCCCAATGCAGATAAAGGTCTTGTAAATGAATCGCTGAATAAAGAGATAGAGCGTGCCTTATCTACTCTTACTGAGAGGGAAAGAGATATTGTGAAAGACTTTTTCGGGATTGGCACCTCAGAGATGACTCTTGAAGAAATAGGAGAGAAGTTTGGGCTCACCCGCGAAAGAGTGAGACAGATTAAGGAGAAGGCCATTCGCAGGCTCAGACACAGCAATCGCAGCAAGCTGCTTAAAAGCTATCTCGGATAAGACTTTATTAACCAATCAAATACCGTATGAAACAACTCATAATATCTGTAGTCGCTACAGTTTCTTTTTTTATGCTCACATCTTGTAATACCAATCCTCTACTTGAACAGTGGGATACCCCTTTTGGGATTCCCCCTTTTGACAAAATCAAAATTGAACATTATCAACCTGCCATCCTTGAGGCACTCGATGTTCATCAGAAAGAAATCGACGCTATCATCAACAATCCCGAAGCTCCCACTTTCGAGAACACGATAGTGGCTCTCACCAATTCAGGTGAACTCTACAGCAATGTATCTGCTGTACTCAGCAGTGAAAGCTCCATCAACTCTTCAGATGAAATTATGGCCATTGAGACATTCTTGTCTCCCATAGAAAGCCGCCATTTCAATGAAATCAGTCTCAATGAGAAACTCTTTGAAAGAGTAAAGGCAGTTTACGACGCCAGAGAGACTCTCGGACTTGAACCTGACCAGATGAGGCTTCTTACAGAGACTTACAAGTCATACGAGAGACAGGGTGCTACTTTGCCTGCTGACAAAAAAGAAGAACTCAAAAAGATAAACAGCAAGATATCTGAACTCCATCTTCTATATGGTCAGAATCTTCTTAAAGAGACTGCTGCTTATACTTTAGTCATAGATAATGAAAAAGACCTTGCCGGTCTCACTCCCGCCCAAATATCAGAGGCTGCAGGCAGAGCACAATCCAAAGGGCTCGAAGGCAAATGGGTATTCGGCCTTGACAATCCGAGCATTATGCCATTCCTTCAGTGCGCTGATAACGGACAACTGAGAGAACAGATGCTAAATGCATACCTCAATAGATGTAACAACGGCAATGAACAGGACAATAAGGCCAACGTCATGCAACTCATCGACCTTCGTCTTCAGAAAGCCAAAATACTTGGATATGAAGATTTTGCACAATATGTTCTCGTTGACAGAATGGCAAAGACACCAGAAGCTGTTTACAATCTTCTTGACCAGCTTTGGACTCCAGCTCTCAGAGTTGCCAAGCTCGAACTCAAAGATATGACTGCTTTGGCTCGTAAAGATGGTGTCAAAGGGGAATTGAAAGCTTCTGACTGGAGATATTATTTCGATAAATCTCTTAACAGCAAATATGGTCTTTCAGATGACCAACTCAGACCTTATTTCCAATTTGAAAATGTACGTGAAGGTATCTTCTATGTTGCCAACAAACTATATGGCATTACATTTACTCAACTCGACAATGTTCCTGTTCCCCATCCTGAGGCTCAGGCTTTTGAATGTAAAGATGCAGATGGCTCCCACCTCGGTATCATATTTATGGATATGTTCGCCCGTCCGGGAAGAAAGAGTGGCGGTGCTTGGTGCGGTGGCTATCGTGAAGAACATTATAAGGATGGTAAGAGAGTGGCTCCCATTGTTACTATAGTTGGTAATTTCACCCGTGGTACAGGTGATGTCCCCGCTCTTCTGAGTGCAGATGAGACCGAAACATTCTTCCACGAATTCGGGCATGCTCTTCAGGCTCTTCTTCAAAACATCAGATATATCGGCAATGCAGGTGTCGAAAGAGACTTTGTGGAGCTTCCCTCACAGATTATGGAACACTGGGTATTCGAACCTGAAGTTCTGAAAGTATATGCCAAGCATTATAAAACAGGAGAGGTGATTCCGGCCGAACTTATCGAAAAGATAGACAAATCAAGTAAATACGGACAAGGTTTTGCTACCACTGAATATCTTGCTGCTTCTCTTCTCGATATGGATTATCACATTCTCAAGACTATTCCTCTTGAGATGAATGTTACTGACTTTGAAGCAAAAGTCCTTTCAGACAGAGGGCTCATCTCTCAGATTCCTCCCAGATACAGAAGTACCTATTTCAGCCATGTGTTCTGTGGTGGTTACACAGCAGGATATTACAGCTACATTTGGGCTGAAGTTCTTGATGCAGATGCCTATGAAGCTTTCCAAGAGACAGGAGACATCTTCAATCAGACTGTAGCTACCAAATTTAGAAAAGAGATTTTGGAACGCGGAGGTGATGATGAAGCAATGAAGCTTTATGTCAATTTCCGTGGGAAAGAACCAGGAATCGAACCATTATTGAAAAACAGAGGTTTAAAATAAAATAATCCATACGATGGATCAGGAATTCTTCATTTCACAAAAGATAAAATTAGCAGTAGAAGCCCTTTACGGGGCTTCTGCGGCTAATTTACCCATTCAAGTACAAGCTACCCGCAAGGAATTTGATGCAGATGTGACTGCAGTGATGTTCCCGTTTCTGAGATTGAGCAAAAAATCTCCTGAAGAGACAGGCATCCAAGTAGGAGAGTATCTGAAAGAGCATACTCCTGAGATTGAATCATTTGGAGTAGTCAAAGGATTTCTGAACATCAAATTCTCCGCTTCATTTTGGAATGAGGTTTTCTATGAAATAGTCAAGACTCCCGATTATGGTCAGGCTTCACCTACAGGTAAGACCATATTGGTCGAATTTTCATCTCCCAACACCAATAAACCGCTTCATCTGGGACATATTCGCAATAACCTCCTTGGGTGGTCTGTGGCTACTCTTCTGAGTGCTAATGGCCATAAAGTCGTTAAGGTCAATCTTGTCAATGACAGAGGCATTCATATTTGCAAATCTATGATAGCTTGGCTTAAAAAGGGCAATGGCGAGACCCCTGAGTCTTCAGGTAAAAAGGGCGATCATCTGGTAGGTGACTATTATGTTCTTTTCAATGACCTTTTTAAACAGGAGGTCAAAGAATTGATGGCGCAGGGGATGAGCGAAGAAGAGGCTTCCAAGAATGCTCCTATACAGAAAGAAGCACAGCAGATGCTTCTAAAATGGGAACAGGGAGACCCTGATGTGGTCAATCTTTGGAAAAAGATGAATGGCTGGGTATATCTTGGTTTTGATGAGACTTACCGCAACCTCGGTATCTCATTTGATGAGACATACTATGAATCTCAAACGTATCTCTTAGGTAAATCTCTTGTCAATCAGGGACTTGAAAAAGGTGTTTTCGAAAGACACCCCGATGGGTCAGTGTGGTGTGACCTTACTGCAGACGGTCTTGATAAGAAACTGTTGCTCAGGAGCGATGGTACTTCTGTCTATATGACACAAGACATCGGTACTGCAGAACAGCGATACAAAAAGTATCATTTTGACGAGCATATTTATGTCGTGGGCAACGAGCAGAATTATCATTTTCAAGTGCTCAAGCTCGTTCTCAAAAAACTCGGTTTCGATTGGGCAGACAGTATCTACCATCTCTCATACGGCATGGTGGAGCTTCCTGAGGGGAAAATGAAGTCAAGGGAAGGCACAGTCGTCGATGCAGATGACCTTCTCGAACAGATGTACAATACTGCCAAAGAGACATCTACAGAACTTGGTAAGATAGATGATATGGACTCTAAACAACAAGATGAATTGTTTAGAATGATAGGTCTTGGTGCACTGAAATATTTTATGATTAAGGTCGATCCCCGCAAGACGATGCTCTTCAACCCCAAGGAATCAATCGACTTTAACGGAAATACAGGACCTTTTATCCAATATACCTACGCCCGTATCAAATCAATTCTTAGAAAGGCAGACGAGTCCAATTATAAAGCGGTTCACAGCCCTGATGTAGTATTTCTTCCAAAAGAGATCAGCATCATTAAAATTCTCAATTCTTTCCCTGATAAGATTCACGAAGCGGGGGAGGCCCATTCCCCATCTCTTATAGCCAACTATGCATATGACTTGGCCAAAGAGTTCAATCAGTATTATCACGATGTGCCCATTCTCAAAGAGAGTAATCATGCTGTGATGGGTGAAAGACTTTTATTGCTTGATATTATAGCCAAAGTTTTGACCAAAGCTATGCTCATTTTGGGAATCACTCTTCCTGAAAGGATGTAATCTCATTTTTTTCTTTTTTTTCTTGTGCTTTTGATAAAAAAAGCACTATTATTGCACAAGAATATTTCAAAGGCAGTACTATGAGCAAGATTGAAAAGAAAACACCTGCTCCGGATCAGAAGAAGAGAGCAGTAATCAGCTACGAGAATATGCAGCCCGAATTGTTGGCCGCATTTAAAGAAGTATATCCAAGAGGTTATGCTGACTATATGGGAGATATCCTTAAAGTGGATAAGCCTGATGGTTCATTTTTCTATGCAGTTCCTTTAGAAGTTCCCGACGCGATATATCTTGTTAAGATTACAGTGAAAGTGGATGACTACGATGAGGCCGAAAACGGCATTTTCAACGAGGATGTCCCCAATGAGGATGATAACGGAGGGGATGACGTATTCCCTGAAGAAGGAACTGAAAACACTTTCAATGCCGAAGAAGAACAGGAAGAGGATTAATTTTGCACAATGGCTTAAAAATCAACCTGAAAGCCGTATGCTTTTTATCCTTGCTTTTTTTGTAGGGACAGGGAGCGGTTTTGCGGCAGTTATTCTCAAAAAACTTATTATCCTTATCGGTCAACTTCTAAGAGGTTGGATAGATGGTCCCATGGACAGTTTTATCTATCTCCTGTATCCCGGAGTAGGTATGTTCCTCTCCTTCCTGATAGTCAAGTATTTAGTAAAAGATGACATAAGTCATGGCGTGACGCAGGTCCTTAAGGCTGTCTCCAAGAATAATTCTTCCATCAAGAAACATAATATCTGGTCATCTATCCTCACGAGTTCAATCACTATTGGTTTTGGCGGTTCTGTCGGAGCAGAGGCTCCTATTGTCTATACAGGTGCAGCCATCGGCTCCAATGTGGCCAAATCACTTAATCTCTCTTACAGGCAGATGACTATTTTACTTGGTTGTGGTGCAGCAGGTGCTGTCGCAGGCATATTTAAAGCTCCCATGGCCGGTATTCTGTTTACTCTTGAGATATTGATATTCAACATATCGATGTCTTCCATCATACCACTGCTTGTCTCGTCAGTCACAGCCACTGCCATTTCATATATATTCATGGGTAAGGATGTCTCCTTTGTAAACAATATTGAGACATTTGTTATGGGTAACATCCCATATTACATTATTCTCGGTGTTCTTTGTGGATTTGTATCTCTTTATTTTACCCGTACCACGCTTTTTATCGAAGATAAGATGAAAAGTATCAGCAACCCCTATACTAAATGGTTGATTTGTGCCCTTGTGCTTGGAATATTAATATTTGTCTTTCCCCCTTTGTATGGGGAAGGATATGCCTCCCTGGGACATCTTCTGAATTCTACACCTATGGACGGAGTCGGTTCAACTATTTTCGGTTCTCTCCTCGATAGGAAATGGTTTGTCCCGATTTTTTTCGCTGCCGTCCTTCTTTTTAAAGTGGTTGCTATGGCTCTTACCAATGCAGGAGGGGGAGTCGGAGGCACTTTTGGCCCCACCCTTATTGTTGGCGGTATTGCAGGTTTTATCCTAGCAAGGGTTATCAATTTAAGCGGTTTTCATTCACTTCCCGAAGAAAACTTTGTGATGGTGGGTATGGCAGGATTGATGGCGGGGGTAATGCAGGCACCTATGACTGCGATATTCCTGATAGCTGAGATAACAGGTGGTTATTCTCTTCTGATGCCCCTTATTATCACCTCTGCTGTGTCATACCTGATAATACATCCTTTCGAACCATATTCGATATATTCCAAACGTTTGGCTAAAAGCGGTGATTTGCTTACTCACGACAGTGATCAGGCTGTTCTCGTCCTTCTTAAAACATCAGAGCTTATAGAGAAAGATTTTATCTCTATCGAGATGAACAAAACCTTGGGAGACCTTGTCAAGGTGGTAGCTCGCTCCAAACGCAATCTTTTCCCCGTAATTGATGTTAGAAACATCTTTCAGGGATATATCTCACTCGATGATATACGAGATATAATGTTCGATACTCAACGTTATGACTCCATTTATGCATACAATTTGATGCGTTCTGCGCCTGCGGTGGTATTACAGGATGAGAAGATGGAGAGTGTGATGGATAAATTCGAAAAAACCGGCGCCTGGAATCTTCCCGTTGTGGCCCCTGATGGTGAATACATAGGATTTGTGTCGAAGTCCAAGATATTCTCTTCATACAGGAAACAACTCCAGCAGGTTTCCCACGAATAATAATATTTCAAATGGAAAAATTATATATTGATGTCATCAGTAATAAACTCTCTGTAGCTCCATGGCAAGTGGAACATTGTATAGAGCTATTTGAAGATGGCGCGACTATTCCTTTCATTTCGCGTTATAGAAAAGAGAGAACAGGAGGTCTTGATGAGTCACAAGTGGGGGAGGTGAAACACTACTTTCTCAAATTTGAGGAGATCAGGAAACGTAAGTGCTCCATACTCGAGTCGATTACAGAACAGGGGAAATTGACCCCTGAACTCCGGAAGAGCATTATGGAATGTATCGACTCTGTCACTCTTGAAGATTTGTATCTACCATATCGTCCCAAGAGAAAGACCAAGGCTTCAATAGCAAAGGAAAAGGGGCTTGAACCTC